>NZ_JAVRIC010000007.1 GCF_031846245.1 Banduia mediterranea
CTTTTTGGTTTAACAAGCACATCTACGCCAAACTTTCGATTTCCTCGCATGCCGAAGCCGCACGCATTGCGGCGCAACTGGGCATTGTCGGTCAGGTCACCTGAGGCTCCGCGGACTCACGTTCCAGTTCGATATCAACCGGCTCGCCCAGGAACTTCGGCGTGGTCCGCAGCAGGAACAGGTCCAGCACCGCCTTGACGCGCGCGAACACCTCGCGCGCGGGATGTCGGAATTCGGTACCGGGCGCCACATAGGCGATTGCGTCCAGACCCATCTTGCGGCCGATGAAGACCGCTCGGTAGGTGTGGTACTTCTGCGTGACCAGCGTGAAGCGCTCGAGTCCAAACACCGCCTTGGCGCGGCTCACCGAATCCAGCGTGCGATAACCGGCGAAGTCCATGGTGATCGCACTCGCCGGCACGCCCTTCTTGACCAGTTCCTGCCACATTCGACGTGGCTCGTTGTAGGTCGAATCCGGATTGGCGCCTGACACCACCAGATGCCGCACCTTGCCCAGTTCATAGAGCTGCGCCGCCGCGTCGATGCGCCCGCGGAAGTCCGCCGACAACGCGCCGCTCTTGGTGTAGGCGCTGGTGCCAAGAACGATGCCGACCTCGTTGGCCGGGATCAGCGACCAGTCCTCGAACACATAGGCATCGGTACTGTTGATGACCCAGCGATTGGATAGCAGTACCAGCAGCACGAAGACCGCAAAACCCAGCAGCAACCAGCGTTTGATCAGGCGACGAATTCGCAAGCTAGAGCAGTCCCACGATCATGTAGACAAACAGCGCCACCTGTACAAAGTAGAAAGTCGCGCGTAGCAGTACCAGCCATTGCGAGACGCCAATGAGATGCATCACGCTTTGCAGCACGCGGGCGTAGACCACCCACATCGCCACACCATCGGTCACGGCGCTCTTGTCGCTGAACACCGCCGCCATCACGATTGCGGCGAACACCGGCAGGTTTTCGAGACAGTTGATGTGCGCGTGCTCTGCGCGTTTGACCAGCCCGGGACGGTCGCGTTCGGCGCCACGTCCCCAGGAATTGGCCGGGACCCCTCGCGCGATCTCGAAGCCGCGCCACAGCAGCACGATCGCCACCACCACCAGCGTCCATGCCGTAAACAGCAATACCGCCATCACCGATGTACCCATCGTCGCTCTCCTCTGTCGTTTGTCGTTCTTTGGATGCCTGCCGGACCCTCGGCCCAATGTATTCTATCGGCTCGCTGCGCTCATGGCTCGGTCGCGAAGCGACGAACACCGAACCGCAGCCTCAGTGCATCAGTCGCCGCATGCCGCGATCGAGGCCGTCCAGCGTCAGCGGGAACATGCGGTCGGCACCGATCACCTCCTGCGTCATCCGCAGCGACGGCGTTTGGTCCCAGAAACGTTCCGGCTCGGGGTTGAGCCAGACCAGTTGCGGGAAGGTCTGCATCAGTCGCCGCATCCAGGTGGCGCCGGCCTCCTCGTTCCAGTGCTCGACCGAGCCGCCCGGTTGCGCGATCTCGTAGGGACTCATGGTGGCGTCTCCAACGAAGATCACCTTGTAGTCCGGGGTATAGCGGTGCAGCACGTCGTACAGCGGAATGCGCTCGGACTGACGGCGGCGATTGTCCTTCCACACCGATTCGTAGATGAAATTGTGGAAGTAGTAGTACTCCAGGTGCTTGAACTCGGTCTTGCAGGCCGAGAACAGTTCCTCGCAGGCGCGCACGTGCGGGTCCATCGAACCGCCCACGTCCAGGAACAGCAGCACCTTCACCGCGTTGCGGCGTTCGGCGACCATCTTCAGATCGAGATAGCCTGCGTTCTTGGCGGTGCTGCGGATGGTGTCATCGACATCCAGGATGTCCTGAGCGCCCTCGCGTGCGAAACGGCGCAGACGGCGCAGTGCCACCTTGATGTTGCGCGTGCCAAGTTCGACTGAATCGTCGAGGTTGCGAAACTCGCGCTTCTCCCAGACCTTGACCGCGCGCTTGTGCCCGGATTCGCCGCCGATGCGCACCCCCTCGGGGTTGTAGCCGCTGTGCCCGAATGGCGAAGTGCCACCGGTGCCGATCCACTTGTTGCCGCCGTGGTGCTGCTCTTTCTGCTCCTCCATGCGTTGACGCAGCGTTTCCATGAGCTTGTCGAGCCCGCCGAGCGCCTGGATCTGCGCCATCTCCTCGGGCGACAGGTGCTTCTCGGCCATGCGCCGCAGCCATTCCTCCGGAATGTCCGCGCCGAACACTTCATCGCCCAGGGTCTGCACGCCCTTGAAGTACGCGGCGAAGGCCTGATCGAAACGATCGTATTGCGATTCGTCCTTGATCAGGGTCGCGCGCGACAGGAAGTAGAAGTCGTCGATGCTGTAGATCGCGACGTGCTTGGACAAGGCTTCGAGCAATGTCAGGTATTCGGGCAACGAGGGCTTGAGGCCTGCGCTGCGCATCGTGAAGAAGAAGTTCTCGAGCATGGCTGCGTCCGGGTGGAGCCGTTTTCGAATGGTTCCGGCATTCTACGCGTTCCACCCCCAGCGTTACGCGCATGATCGAACCCGCCGTCATCAGCAAAGCGGAGCGCTACCTCAAGCGCGTCGATCCGCACATGAAGCGCCTGATCGCGAGCCACGGCCCCTGCACGCTCGGCGCGCGGCGGCGCGATCCGTTTCACGTGATCGCCACATCGATCATCTCGCAGCAGCTTTCTGTGCGCGCCGCCGACACCATTCAGGCGCGCGTGGAAGTCCGTGCCGGCGTGTGCGGCAAGCTCACGCCGCGAACACTGCTGGCGCTGACACCGGAGGACCTGCGCGCCTGCGGCCTGTCGAACGCCAAGGCACGCTGGCTGCATGCCTTGTCCGAGGCGCGCGCCAGCCGTCGCCTGTCGTTCCCGAAACTGGCGACACTCGACGACGAGTCGGCGATCGAGGTGCTCGACGCCCTGCCCGGTATCGGACGCTGGACTGCGGAAATGGTGCTGATCTTCGCCTTCGATCGACTCGACATCTTCTCGATGGGCGATGTCGGCCTGCGCCGCGCGATCAACCACATCTATCACGCCGGTGAAAAACTCGGCGACGCCGAAACCCTGGCGCTGAGCGAGACCTGGGCGCCGTATCGTTCGATCGCCAGCTGGTATCTGTGGCGGCTGGTCGATGGCAATCTGCAGGCTTGGGTCTGATCCCAGCTCTCTATCTCTGACGCGCACCTATGACATCATTAGAAACCCTGGTTCCCGGACAGGTCTCCCTGGCCCAGCTGCGCCGCATCTACCGCGAGGCACCGCCGCTGCGTCTGGCCGACTCGGCCTGGGCGCCAATCCGCGCGTCGCGCGAAACCGTGGACCGCATCGTCGCCTCCGGCCGCACCGTCTACGGCATCAACACCGGTTTCGGCCGACTGGCGCAGACCTCGATCGAAACCGCGCGACTGGCCGAACTGCAACGCAATCTGGTGCTCTCGCACAGCGTCGGCGTGGGGCCGGCACTGCCGGACGCCTTGGTACGCCTGATTCTCGTCACCAAGATCGTGTCGCTGTCGCGCGGCTGCTCCGGTGTCCGACCGGACGTCGTCGAGGCCCTGCTGAGGCTGTACCGCCACGACGTGCTGCCGATCATCCCTTCGCAGGGTTCGGTCGGTGCCTCGGGCGATCTTGCGCCGCTGGCGCATCTCGCCGCGGCGCTGTTGGGTGTGGGTGAAGTGCGTATCAGCGGCCAGCAGCGTCCAGCGTCGGAAGGCCTGGCCGCCGCTGGCCTGGCGCCGATCGAACTCGCCTCCAAGGAAGGTCTGGCCTTGCTCAACGGCACCCAGGTGTCGACCGCGCTGGCGCTGGCGGCGCTGTTCGAAAGCGAGGATGTCTTCGGCGCCGGACTGCTGGCCGGCGCACTGTCGCTGGAAGCGATCCAGGGCTCGATCAAGCCTTTCGATCCGCGTATTCATGCCGCGCGCGGGCAGTCCGGACAGATCGAGGTGGCGCGGGTGCTGCACGGCCTGATCGCAGGCAGCACCATCGTCGAATCCCACATCAACTGCTCGCGTGTACAGGACCCCTACTGCATTCGCTGCCAGCCGCAGGTGATGGGCGCGATTCTCGACCAGCTGCGTCAGGTCGCCGCGGTCCTGCAGATCGAGGCCAATGCCGCGTCCGACAATCCACTGGTGTTCGCCGACACCGACGAGGTGATCTCGGGCGGCAACTTTCACGCCGAACCGATCGCGTTCGCGGCCGACATCCTGGCGTTCGCCGCCACCGAAATCGGTTCGATCTCGGAACGGCGCACGGCGATGCTGTGCGATCCCTCGCTCAACGGCGGCCTGCCGGCCTTTCTGGTGACCCAGGGCGGGCTCAATTCCGGTTTCATGATCGCGCAGGTCACTGCCGCCGCGCTGGTCTCGGAGTGCAAGATGATGGCGCACCCGGCGAGCGTGGATACGATCCCGACCTCCGCCAGCCAGGAGGATCATGTGTCGATGGCCACGCACGGCGCGCGTCGCTCGCTGACGCTGGCCGGCAACGTCGCCCAGGTCGTGGGCATCGAGGCAATGGCGGCCTGCCAGGGGCTGGAACTGCACCGGCCGCTGCGTTCGACCGAAGCGGTCGAAGCGGTGTTCGAGGATGTACGCGGCCGCGTCGCCTACGTGGACCAGGACCGCTATCTGCAGCCCGACCTGCTGGCGATGCGCGACTGGGTACGCGACGGTGACAAGCCGGACAGCGTGCTCGCGCTGCTGCCGAGCCAAGCGTGAATCCGTGGCGCTCCGTCAGTATCGCTTCAGGCCGCACCCGCATGCTGATAGATTGACATCGGACCGCACTTCAGGAGATCGACCATGCAGATGCGCGAGATCGGCCGCTCCGGCATTCAGGTTGCACCGCTGGCTTTCGGTGGCAATGTGTTCGGCTGGACGCTGGACGAAAAGGCTTCCTTCGCGATGCTCGACGCCTTCGTCGACGCCGGCTTCAACCTCGTCGACAGCGCGGACATGTATTCGAGCTGGGTTCCCGGCCACGTTGGCGGCGAATCGGAAACGGTGCTCGGCAATTGGATCGCGCAAAGCGGCAAGCGCGATCGCATCGTGCTCGCCACCAAGTGCGGCAAAAGCATGGGCGAAGGCCGCTCGGGCCTGAGCGCCAGGTACATCGAGCAGGCCGTCGAAGCCTCGCTGAAGCGTTTGCAGACCGACTACATCGATCTCTATCAGGCACATGCGCCGGACCCGGCAACGCCGATCGAGGAAACCATGGATGCGTTCGACCGCCTGGTGCGCGCCGGCAAGGTGCGCGCGCTCGGCGCCTCGAACTATTCGGCGGACGAACTCTCGCAGGCCCTGGGCGCCAGCCGCAAGCACCACCTGATGCGCTTCGAGTCGCTGCAGCCGCTGTACAACCTCTATGACCGCGCGGACTACGAGGGTGGCCTGGCCGAACTGTGCGCGCAGGAAGGCCTGGCCGTGCTGCCGTTCTTTGCGCTGGCCTCCGGCTTTCTCACCGGCAAGTACCGCAAGCCCGAGGATCTCGAAGGACAGGCCCGCGCCGGCATGGTGGCCTCGAAGATGACCGATCGCGGCGTCGCCATCCTGCAGGCACTGGACCAGGTCTCAGAGCGGCTCGGCCTGAGCCCGGCGACCGTCGCAATCGCCTGGCTGCTGCAACGACCGACGGTGACGGCACCGATCGCCAGTGCGACAAAACCGGAGCACTTCGAATCGCTGGTCAAGGCGACGCAGGTGGAACTCGATGCCGAGGCGATCAGCCTGCTGGATTCGGCGAGCGCCTGAACGGAATCCGCTACGCCGTGTCGATCCGGTAGAAGCCGCGCAGCAGTTCGTACAGGGAGGCGTGACAGCGCTTCAAGGCGGCACCTTGCTGGAAGTAAGCCTCGCTCGCGACCGCGAAGAATTCGCCCGGCCCTTCGAGCCCGTAGTCGTCGAGCACCGGTGAAGCCTGCTCGTGCAGGCGGTCGTACTCGGCCTGCATGACGGCACTCCAGCGCGTGTAGTCGCTCAGCTGCGGCGCGCCGGCATCACTTGCATCGAGCTGATGCGCGAATTCGTGGACGACGACATTGACCGGATCACCGTCCAGCGCCGCTTCCACATCGGCCCAGGACAGAATCACACGACCGCTGTCGTGGGACTCTCCGATACGTTCGTCGGCTTCGTCGTCCACCAATTCGAACTCGCCGAACTCCACCGGGGCCGGCATCGGCGGCACCTCGAAAACCGACGGATACACCAGCACCGAACGCAGTGAGGGGAAGGTTCCGGACTCCGGCCGCAGCACCAGCAGACAGGCCTGCGCGGCGATCAGCCAGCGCATGTCTTCGCTGACCTCCAGCCCGTCGCAGCCGTAGTAACGCTTGTAGGCCAGGAATTCCTTGAGGCGCAGCTCGTAGAGCGCGCGCAGCTCCGGGCTCAGGCGATCGAGTACCGGCAGCGCCGCGCGCAGCATCGCCCAGCGGGCCGGTTCGATCGGCCGCGCCTGCAAGGCCCGCAGGCGGCGCTGTTCACGCGCCTTGTGCAGAAACGGCCAGGCGATCAGCCCGGCGGCAAATGCCGCCGCGAGCAGCATCCAGGCCATCGCCTCAGACCGCCTCCAGCTTGGCCAGGCTCAGAATCAGCCATTTGCTGCCGACATCCCGGAACGAGACCTCGACCCGGCCACGATCACCTTCGCCGTCGAAGGCGGTGATCACGCCTTCGCCGAATCGCGGATGACGCACGTGTGCGCCCAGCTTCAAGCCATTGCGCGGCGGCTCTCCAGCGAAGCGGCTGCCGAGCCCGGCGCTGCGCGGCGCGAAAGCCGGGCGCGAGGTACCGCTGCGCGGTCTCGTTTCCAGTACGCATTCTGCGGGGATCTCTCGCACAAAGCGCGAGGGCATGCACACCTGCTCCTGGCCGTGCAGGCGCCGCAGTTCCGCATAGGACAGGTAAAGCTGCCGGCAAGAACGGGTGATGCCGACGTAGCACAGGCGGCGTTCCTCCTCGATATTGCCTTCCTGCACGGCGCGCACATGCGGGAACAGGCCTTCTTCCAGGCCGACCATGAACACCGTCGGAAATTCGAGACCCTTGGCGGCGTGCAGGGTCATCAGCTGCACGCAGTCCTCGCCCTCGCCGGCCTGGCGCTCGCCGGCTTCCAGCGCGGCGTGCGTCAGGAACGAGGTCATCGGCGGTAGATCGTCCTCGGCGCTGTCCTCGAAACTGCGCGCGGCGGTGACCAGTTCGTCGAGGTTCTCCAGACGCGCCTCGGCCTGCTCGCCCTTTTCCTTCTTGTAATGCTCGCGCAAGCCGCTCTGTTCGATCACGCGGTCCATCACCACACCCAGCGCCTGATCGTCCGCCTCACGCGCGAGGCGGTCCACCAGATCCTGAAACAGGGCCACCTTGCCGGCCGAACGGCCCAGCGCCGAAGCGCCGGTTTTCGCGGCATTCCACAGCGACACGCCCTGTTCGCGCGCAACCGCGCGCAGGCGTTCCATGGTGGTGTTGCCGATGCCGCGCGTGGGCGTGTTGACCACGCGCTCGAAGGCCGGATCGTCATCGCGATTGCCGATCAGGCGCAGATAGGCCAGCGCGTCGCGAATTTCCATGCGTTCGAAGAAGCGCAGGCCGCCGTAGATGCGATAGGCCAGCCGCGCCCGGATCAGGCCCTCTTCGAGTACACGCGACTGGGCGTTGGAGCGGTACAGAATCGCCATGTCCTGCAAGGGCGTGCCGCGCTCGTGCGCTTCGCGAATTCGGCTGACGACGAAATCGCATTCGTCGAGATCGTTGAACGCCGCGTACAGCTGGATCGATTCGCCATCGCCGGCATCGGTCCAGAGCTGCTTGCCCATGCGCTCGGAATTGCGCGCGATCAGGCCATTGGCAGCCTTGAGGATGGTGCCGCTGGAGCGGTAGTTCTGTTCCAGACGTACCACTTCGTTGCCCGGAAAGTCGCGCGTGAACTTGACGATGTTCTCGACCCGCGCGCCTCGCCAGCTGTACACGGAGTTGTGCGTCAGCAGCCCCCCGGCCGCGAAATTGTGGGTCTTTTCGATGTTGAGGTCGTAAACCGGCAGCGCCTCGTCACAGCGCGAAATCGACTCGACGGTATCGAACGCACCCTCCTCCGTGACCAGCGCCATTCCGGGACGCAGGCTGGCGGCACGCACGAAGCGCAAGGAACGTCGGCCCAGACGCGCCGACAGGATCATTTGAGCATCGAGACTCTTGCAGGCGCGTTCGGCAATCGTCATCACTTCACCGAAATCCTTGCGGCAGATTTCGAAGCGCCAGCTTCGCGAACCCTTTTTCGCCTCGCGCACCGACAGGCCGAGCCGCTGTAAGACTTCGCGCCCCGCCTCGTCATTGCCGACGATGGAAATCCTGTGCATCGGCGAGGCCCCGCGACGCCCCCCGCACAAGGTCACGACGACGTTACGTCGATTCGAATCACGGGACTGCGGACAATGATGTGGCTGCGTCCAGTCCAGGCCGAGGTCGTCGAGCAGGCGTCGTCCGCCCGACTCGGTGTCGAGCGACGCGAATACGCGTGCAATCGCCGCTTGATCGTGGACCAGTCCATTCGTCGACTTCCCGGTACGAGCCACGAACGGCAGCATCGGGATGGCGTAGCGCAGGCCCATGATCACTTCGTCGGCACGGGCGGCAGACTCCGAGCTGTGTGCCGCGAGTATCCAGGCCGCATCGGCGTGCTCCTGAAGGCGGCGCTGCTCGACGCCGAGCTTCGGTCTGGCAATGCCGCGCGTGTAGGACTGCGAAGTGCCGATCCGGAATCCGACACCGCGCTTGTACATCAGGTAGGTGAAGTAGAGTTGCGGCGTCTCGCCCAGAACATAGCGCGCAAAATGGGTATGTTCGGGAGTACTGAGCAAACGCCGCCCCCCAGCCGTGCGGATTTCAACGAGCCCCCGGCGGCGTCCGCGTGACAAGGTCTCGGTGACGACCGCCGCGCGCACCTCTCCGCTACCGTAGCCGGACACCACGCGATCCCCGGCCCGGATTCGCTCGATCGGCACGCGCGATCCGTCCGCGAGCGTGACCGGCGTACCGGCCGCGAGACACTGATCGTCATCACCCACCACGAACAACTTCCCCGAATCGCCCGCGAGTACACGCAGCCATTTGTACTGCAGGGTGTTGGTGTCCTGGAACTCGTCGACCAGAATGTGGCGAAAGCGGTTGCGGTAGTGCTGGCGGATAGCGGGATCGTCGCGGCACAGCTCGAAGGCGCGCAGCAGCAGTTCGGCGAAATCGACCAGCCCGGCCTGCTCGCAGGCATTGTGGTAGGCGCTGTAGATGCGCACCAGCTGGCGCTGCGAGAAATCGCCACGATCGTCGAAATCCTCGGGGCGCCGAGCCTCCTCCTTCTGCGCGTTGATCCAGCCGGTGACGGTCTTCGGCGGCCAGCGATCCTCCGGAAGGTCGAGCCCCCGCAACACGCGTTTGATGAAGCGCAGCTGGTCATCGGCATCCATGATCTGGAAGTTCTGGTGCAGGCGCGCTTCCTTGTGATGCAGGCGCAGCATGCGGTGCGCGATGCCGTGGAAGGTACCGACCCACAGCGCGCGTACCGGCATGTCCAGCAGCAGTTCCAGACGATGCCGCATCTCGGCGGCGGCCTTGTTGGTGAAGGTGACCGCCAACACCGAATGCGGCGAGACGTTCTCGACCGAGATCAACCAGGCGACGCGGTGCACCAGCACGCGGGTCTTGCCGGAGCCGGCACCGGCCAGCACCAATCGGTGCTCCGGCGGCGCGGTGACAGCCTCGCGCTGGGCATCGTTGAGGCCTTCGAGGAGAGGGGTGATGTCGTCGTCGTCAAATCGCATCGCGCGATTCTACCGGCCCGCGCCCGGCGTCCACCGGAACAGACAGAGCAGGGCAAGCACGAACAGCAGCTGCGCGGCGAAGGGTACTCAGACCCAGGCGCTCGGTCGCCTCAGACAGCAGCAGGGCGGCGCCCAGGGCCGGCACCACGCGATTCACGGCGCCGACGGCCCGCGCCACACCACCGAGTACAGGTCGTGCCGTCGATCCTTGAGGTTGCGGACCGTGCCGTGCACCCGGGCCGTGGCCAGGGCCGAAAGGTCGACATCGGCAAAGGCGATCATTTCCACGTTGGGCGTGGTGTCGGCCGCCACGCCATCGCGCGCGAATGGGAAATCGCAGGGCGTCAGGATGCAGCTCTGCGCGTAGTGAATGTCCATGTTGTGCACGCGCGGCAGGTTACCGACGTTGCCGGCGGCGGCCACGTAGATCTGGTTTTCGACCGCGCGCGCCTGGGCGCAGTAGCGCACACGCAGATAGCCTGAGCGTTCCTCGGTGGAAAACGGCACGAACAGGATGTTGACACCCTGGTTGACGAGATGCCGCGTCAACTCTGGAAACTCCGCGTCGTAGCAGACCAGCACGCCGATCGGCCCACAGTCGGTTTCGATGGCGCGCACATAATCGCCGCCCTCGATCTGCCACCAATAGCGCTCGGCCGGTGTCGGATGAATCTTGGGCTGCTCGTGCACCGAGCCATCACGCAGGAACACGTGCGCCACGTTCAACAGCCGGCCATCGGCTTCGAGCTGCGGATGCGAGCCGGCGATGATGTTGACGTTGTAGCGAATCGCCAGATCCTGGAAGAGGGCTTCCAGGCGCTCGTTGTAGTCGGCCAGCTTGAGGATGGCCTCGCGCGGCTTCATCGCTTCGTTCTCGATCGACAGCAGCTGGAATGCGAAGTACTCGGGAAACACGACGAAGTCGCACTTGTAGTCGGCCACGGTATCGACGAAGTAGCGCACCACGCGCGCGAATTCGTCGAAGGACGGAATCTGTCGCTGGAAATACTGGACGGCAGCGATGCGCACCGTCGACGGCCCGCGATCGGGTGCACTGAAGGCCCGTGTGTGATCGCGCCGCGCGGCCGGATTGCGCCACAGCATGTGGGTGGCGTGGCCGCGCGAGTCGCGGTCCGAGGGGATGTAGTCGTGCAGCACGCCGAGGTACTCGAAGCCCTGGCGTAGTTGGAAGGTCATCACCGGATCGCGCACGGTCTGCTTGTGCACGGCTTCGCAGTAGGCATCCGGCGATTCGAACTGGCGCTGGCGTCGCCCGTAGCCGGGAATCCGGCCGCCGAAGACGATACCGTCCAACCCGAAGTCCACGCACAGCTTGCGCCGCGCCTGGTAGAGCCGCTCGCCGAGCCTGCGCCCGCGAAGGTCCGGGTCGGTGCAGACCTCGTAGCCGTAGAGGTAGTCGCCGTCCGGATCGTGCGTGCTGCCGTAGCCACCTCCGGTGATCTGATGCCAGGTATGACGTCCCAGCGCGCGCTTCGCCGAAATGATCAAGGTGGCGCAGTAGCCGACGATGTTGCCGTCGAATTCCGCCACCAGATGGCCTTCAGGGAAATGATTGACCTGTCCGCGCAATTGATCCAGGGAATAGCCGTCTTCCCCGCGGTAGGCCTTTTCGATGAGCTTGTGGATCGCACCGATATCGGTCGGTTCCGCACGTCGGATCGTCAGCGTCTTGGTTCTTGGCATACCACTCGTCTTGCTGCGCCCAGGTATCCGGGCAGTGGCTGATTATGTCAGCGCAGCGCTGTCTACCGGATGAGTCCAATCGGTTTTTGTGCACTTTGGCTCGATGTCACCGAATGGTCATTGCTCTGTCATATCCCGATCAAGGCGCGCCCGTAGCGTGGCCGATGACAAAGTAGGGGAAATGCCATGCGAATCGCATATGGAGTGATGGGCTACGGGCGCGGCCACGCCATGCGCACCATGAGTGTGTTGCCGAGCTTGATGAAGCAGCATGAAATCACCGTGTTCGCCGGCGGCGACGCCTACGACGTGCTGGCGCCACTGTTTCCCACAGTGCGAATACCGACGATCGGTTACGTCTACAACTCGCGCGGATCGCACTCTCTGCCGCGCAGCATGGCACGCAATCTCGCGCCGATGGCCGATCTTTTATGGCGTGGGCACGGCAGTGACTGCGTCGATCGCGAGATCAAGAGTCGCGGCATCGACCTGGTGATCTCGGATTCGGAAGCCTGGACGCATCGCGCCGCGCGGCGCCTGGGCCTGCCGCGCATCAGCTTCGACCACATCGGCATCATCGCCTACTGCAAGCCGCATTTCCCGGCCGACCTGTGGCTCAGCGGCATGCGCGATGCCTGGGGCTACCGCCAGCTCATGGGCGTACCGGAACGCATCCTGCTGTCGAGCTTCTATCCGGCCGAGCCGGCGTATCCGAACACCAGCATCGTCGGACCGATGCTGCGCGACGAGATCAAGCGCATCAAGCCCCAAAATGGCGACTACCTGCTGGCCTACTTCAACAAGGGCGACCATCAGTACCTGCCGCATATCGACCGCGCGCTGCGCCTGCTCGACATGCCGGTCGTGGTCTACGGGACTCCGCTGCGCGGCCAGGTCGAGAATCTCGACTTCCGCGCGCCGTCCAACGAATGGTTCGTGCATGACCTGGCGCATTGCCGCGCGGTCCTGTCGACCGCCGGCAACCAGTTGATCGGCGAGGCGATCCATTTCGGCAAGCCGTTTCTGGCACTGCCGGAGCAGGCTTTCGAACAGCGGCTCAACGCCTACATGATCGAACGCATGGGTGTCGGCATGCGTGCCGAACTCGGCACGCTGACACCGAGCGACATCGACCGCTTCCTGGCCCAGTACGACTACTACCAGTCGAACACCAGCATGCATGCCGGCGACGGCCGCGCGCAGGCCGTGCAGACGCTGCTGCGGGATATCGACGAACTCGGCGGCTCGCAGCACCGCAAGATCCGCAACCGCGGCGTCGGCGTCCGCGGCAAAGACGGGCGACGTGTGCCGCTGGCCGCCGCGCGGCCGGCCTGATGTCCCCCATTTTGATGGAGTGCTCGTTGCCCGGCCTAGCCTTTCCCTCCAGAAAGACCTCGCCGCCCCGGTTGAGTGCTATCGTCGTCGCTTGCTGGTACGCCACATCATCCACACGCCGCTGATCGACAGCAGCATTGCGGCAATCCCGACGGCATTGATCACATAGGCACCGAATCGCCCGAACAGGCGCCCGCTGTGCGCGTCCACCAACACGTGCTCCAGAGAGACGGTCGGTCGCGAATACGGCTCCATCGCGGCACGCTGCTCGGCGTCCAGCGCCGTCGCTGACGACCACTGCACGCGCCGGCCTTCGGGCAAGGGTTCCCAGTCCAGGCCATCCACGGTCGCGTAGACATCCAGATCCTGGATCGCGATCTGATCACTGCCTTCAACGCGACCGAGACGGCGGATTTCCTCGACCGGCAGCAGGTATCCGCTGAGCTCGTCGACGCGGCCGCCGTCGGGCGTGTACAGCAGCAGCTTGTCGCTGCCGGCGACGAACATCAGCGGCGATTCCGGCGTACCGCCGACCGCGAAGCCCACCGGATTGGCAACATGGTCGGAAAGCGCCTTGCCGTCCATAACGGTGCTCTCCGGCGTCGCCGCGATCCAGTGCCCACCGGTCGCGAAACCGGAACGCGGCGGCGAGGGCTTGAGGCTGTACAACGACATCACCCACGGCCAGTCGATGCGCACCGTGTCGTAGCCCCAGTCCGCGCTCTGATTGATCAGAAAGCCGCTGGCGCCGAGCCAGCCCATGAAAATGAAGGCAAACAGGCCCGCACGCTTGTGCCAGGTGCGCAGCGTCATCGTCAGGTTGGGCTTGCGCGTGGCACTGCTGGACCGCGACACCGAAACCGTCACGACCTGAGTGCGCCAGCGCCGCATCCTCGCGGTGAAGCCGGGACCGATCGCCGTATTTTCAGTGACCGTCAAGTTCTGCTCACTCATGACCGTCTACCGCGTGAGCGCGTCGAACTCGATTGCAGTTCGCGCCATTCGTTTCATCATTTCAACCGAATAGGTCGCTCCGGCGATGTTGTCGACCGATTGGTCGAGTCCCCCGCCATTGGCATGCGCGCCGGTCAGCTGCTGCAGGAAATAGCCTTCACCGACCTGCTCGCCGCGTGACTCACGGTAGTAGATCACGCGGGCCGCGACGATCGCACCATTCTCCACAGCGAATGCGGCGGTGGTGGGCTGATAGCCTTCCTTGCCGAGATCGTCGAATACCCACGCGGTACGCGCACCATTGGTCCAGTAACGCACGCGCGACTGCGGAAATGCGCGACCGTAGACGGCCTGGACGCGCGAGGCCGCTGCTCCATCGAGATTGAGTACGCCCGCGACCGGGCGACTCCCGGCAAAGGCCTCACCGATGAAGGCCTCGGGCGTCTGGAAAGTGATGCAGACCGGCGGCGTGCAGCTGTCGACCGCCTGCGCCGAGCCCATGCCGAAGCTCAACAACAACAAACCGACAGCGGTGGCGACGAACATCGATTGTGCATGACGGCGCATCAGGTCCAACCCGCCGATCCGCAAGCAGGCGGTGATGCGCTGTACCGGCACATTCTTTTGGTTTGGGGAGTATTTATTCATTAGTCTTGATAAATTCGGCGGCTCAGTCGAAATATTTTGAAGACATGACCGACGACGAACCCGGCCATCCCGGATGTCGCCGACCGGCTTCACTACACATTGAAGAAGGCGAAGCGGCGGGCTGCACACTCGTTTGTGCAGACCCAGCGCTCCGCCCCCGACGTGTCGCAAGCTGATCCACTACCTTCGAGGATCAACAACAACGCCTAACGCGTGACGATGTCTTTGGTAAACGGCGCCAAGGCATTGATCAACTGGTTACAGGTGTGATAGGCGATCACGTTGCGTTCACAGGCGTTGTAGGCCGCCTCCACAACCGCATTGAACTCGGTCATGGTGATGCCGAGGTCGGCGTGCGCCGCGCTCATGCTGGCGCCCTGGTACTCGTTCGGGCCGCCCAGAACCATCGTTTCCAGCTGGGTGTTGAGGAACACCTGACGCTCGACGTTACCGAACTCCTTGAAAATGTGATTGATCCGGTTATCGAGCATGATGTAATAAAACAGGCTCTCAACCCAGTTGTGCACACCTTCACGCCCGCCGAACTTGGCAAGACTGTCGGATTCGACACCGAGGATGGGATTGGTGGGCTGCTCGGCTGCGATCGTTGTTTGCGCCGAGGCAAAAAACAGCGTGGCACCGAACAGGGCGGTGAAAATCTTGCTGGTCCGTTTCATGACAACCTCCATTGACTAGCCTTTGACTAGCCTTGTGACTCTCGTTGAAAGAGCGGTGCCCTGGCGGCACCGCCGTGTATCGGGTTTACCTAGAACGTCGCGTGCAGCGACAGGTAAAAGCCGTTCTGGTCCTCGGCGACGGCGATATTGCCAAGCATCAGGTAAGCCATCGTGATCGAATAGTTCTTGCTCGGCGCATAAGCGAAGAAGAAATCCCACCAGTCGCTTTCTTCCTTCTGCATCAAGGCGTCTTGGATACCGGGAAGCAGGTCGTCCAGCACCGAGGTCGTCAAGCCCAGAACATCGACGCCGCGATTGTCAAGATTGTCGCCGTGCATCGTGTACTCGAAACCGATGGCGAAATTCTTCTGCAACAGATGAGCCACCGACACCTCGGCACGGACTTCCTTTTCATTTTCACAATCTCTCCTGAGAGCGTCGTGGCACACACCAAACCCCGTCAGACCGGTCTGGTTTGCCGAGGTATAACGCGCCGTAACGTTCACGAGCGTGCTGTAGCGGAAGAACACCTTGGTGAACGCGGCGTAGGCTTCCCAGTCTTCCGTTTCGGCAGCGCCGAGCGTGCCTTCAACAAATGCCGGGTCCTTGTTTTCCTTGTAGAGGAAACCAATCGACGTCTGCGGGATCCAGCTGTCCGAGGTGTAGACGGCGTCACCGAACAATCGCAGCTTTGCGCCATAGGTCGTCATGTGGATCGTCGAACCGTTCGGATTCAGCCCATTGTCGGCGCCGAGCAGACCGTCAAGAGCGAGTGCCGCGACATCCACCGTCGTAAGGTCGTCGGTCACAAGCTTCGCGTCGACGATCGACAGCTCGAAGCGATCGAAAAAGCCAATCGATCCCCCGAAGAAGTTGATGTCGTAGTTCGGCAGCTTCACATAGGTGAAGCCCACACCGCCGTTGATGCCATCGCGGGTTTCGTAGCCTGTAATGGTGGCCCAGGGCACGGCACCGCCGCCGCCAGCACCATCAATGGTGAACACGCCGCCGGTGAGAAACACCTTGCCATCGTTATACCAATCCGCCCATGCCGCGTTGCTGCAGACGGTGGCGCCCAAAATCGCCGCGCATTGAAGTAGACGCAGTTTGCTCCCTCTGACCCCTTTCATGTCCTCAACTCCTTTTGTGGATTTCACGCTGTAGCCCTGAAAACTCCGCCATCGCTCGGTATGGACCGGCTGATTGCGGGCAAAAAAAAACGTCCACTTGCTGGCAGCAAAGCCAACAGGTGGACGTCGATATCCGTTCAACCGAGCTTCTTTGCCCGGTTTGTTTGGTGTCGTACGACTACGTGTCGCAGACAGGTCTAACTAAGCAATCGGCGTGCCATTCATGGGTAAATTCTCGCCAGACTGCCTGTACGTCATTGTTTTTACGGTTATTTCCAGACATCACCAAATTCATCGACACATTGTCGTCATCGACTGAAGCGCAAAATTCACACTGCTGTGGGATTCGGTCTGGCTGCGATACCCGATTGCGATACCCGATCTGGCCCCGTGCCAGTGCGCTGCACCCCGAATCGGTGCAACACCGCTTCAGTTGTTGGAGCGTCGCCTTCCGTACCGATCGGCAACGCGCTCATTGCCTCAGCGCGTGCGCTCCAGCCGTGCACGCCGATACGCGGTACGGCTGTCTTCGTATTCCGCATCACGCTCGAAACTGTCGGCCGAGATCGCCGTTGGCGTGGAGACGATGATGCGAGGCGGATGGTCCAGATCGTCCGGCCGCTCTTCCTTCCAAGGCACGATGAACAGGCCCAGCGCGGCGTCTTGGTCACCGACGATGGTCGCACCCAAACCAGCGGCCGGACCCACCGTTGGTTCCTCCGCCGCTTGCGACTGGCTGCTGTCCTTTCCTTCGGGCCGCGCGTGGACCGTGCCGGCCATCAGCAGCGCGGCCAGGATCATTGCGCGGTGCGTGCTGATCCGTGCATTCATGGCGTCATCTGCGCGCTGGCGACCGACGTGGCCGGCGATGGCACGCCCTTGGTTTCGAGCTCCTTGATCCAGGCACTGACGATCAGACGCGGATCGTCGGCCTGATCCCGGTAGTCCCGGTAGTGCTCCAGAGCCTGCTGCGGACGTCCCAGCGCAAGCTCATACAGAATGGCCAGATTCAGATGCGCGGCGGCGTAATTCGGCTGCACCTCCAGCGCCTTCAGATAGGCCGCCTCGGCGCGCCCGAAGTCGCCAGTCTCGCGGTACAGGGTACCCAGCCAGTTCAAGGCCACGGCATTGTTGGGGTTGGCGGACACGGCCTGCGAGAAGCTCGCCACGGCGTCGCCACGCTGGCGACCACTGGCGTACAGAATCCCAAGATTGGTCAGCGGGCCCGAGAAGCTGGGATATTCGCGCGACAGCGCCAGCAGTTCCTCGCGCGCGGTATCCGGCCGCGTGCGCATCATCTGCAGCGCTGCGCGGAATCGTTCGTCCGCCGCGTCATCATGAGCGACTTGCGCGCTCGCCATCTCCGCGCCCACCGGGGCGCGCGAGGCGCGGGGCGCAGTGGTGGTACAACCCGCCGCCAGAATGGCGAGCAGGGCCAAAGTCAGATTTCTAGAGTAGGGATTCATAGCGCATGTCCCGTTGTTCCTGCTTGCCATAGCGCGCCGGCACGATTTCACCCAGCGCATGCGAGCTGCGCCGTATCCATTCATCCCAGAGCCCTTCACGCAGGCGCTGCAGATTGACTTCATAGGCGGCGATCGCCTTTTCCTCGAAGGGATAGGCCTGCTCTTCGAGCAGCAACTCGTATTGTTCCTGCGCCAGTGCATCGAGTCCGCGCGGCCGCTCGGACTCGATCAGCGCCTTGCCGAAATCGCGATAGACGTTCGCGATTTCGTAGGTGGCTGCGGTGCTGACCTCGGCAAAACCGAATGAAGATGCCCGCGACAGGGTGGCGATCGCCTTTTCCGTCGCGAGCTTGCGCCGGTCGAGGCTTTTCTCGATGGGGGCACGCAAACTCACCGAACGGGCATTGGCGGAATCGAGCCGACCCAGCTTCAAGGCGGCACGCGCCGCGATCAGATGGGTCTCGTCGCTACGCTGCCGGCCGCCCGCGGACTCGTTGCTGAGGATTTCGTCGAGCCAGTGCACGTGGCGCGAACCGTTACCGCTTTCCTGCAGCGCCAGGTCGGCGAGGCGCTGACGCGCCTGCAAGGCGGCCAGCAAGGGTTGCGGATACTGCTCGACATAGCGTTCGTAGGCCGCTTCGGCGCGATCCGCGCGTCCGCCCTGCTCGGCCAGCTCCGCCGACAGCCAAGCCGCCTCGCGACGCACCGATGGAGCCTCGCTGTTCCGCTGCGCGATGCGAGCATAGACCTCGGCGGCTGCAGCCAGCTTGTCGTCCTGCTGATAGGCGAACGCGAGTTTCTTGTCGACGTCCGGCAGCAGCGCATGCTCGATGTGACGCCGCCGGAACGCTTCCATCTGCTGCTCGGCCAGCGGCCAGTCTTCGAGACCGACATTGGCCATCGCCGCGTCGTAGTCCGCTGCGGCACGGATGCTCGCCGTCGGCGCAACACGTCCGACCCGGGCGAAGGCTTCGGCGGCGGCACGCAGGTCCTCGGCATCGCGCGCCATCTCGCCTTGCTTGTAGACCGCGGCTGCCAGCTGTTCGATCTGCTGATCGGTGGTTTCGTTTGCGCCAGTCGCCAGCAGGCGCGTATAGCTTGCCTCGGCATCGGCGTAGCGCTCCAGCGTGAACTCCGCATCACCGCGCACACCCAACGCCGTGGCCTGCAGCGATGCCGGTGCGCTCAGCGCCAGCACGCGCTGCGACAGCTCGATGGCGCCCTCGTAGTCCTTGAGCTCAAAACGGTCCTCGGCGGCCCGTGTCAGCACGCGCGCCAGCTCCGGATGTTCGGGATAGCGATCCGCCCATTCCAGACTGGCGGCGATCGAAGCCTTCAGGGCTTCGGCGCGCCGCGTCGAAGGCACCTCACGGGCCAGTTGCTGCCAGGCCTGCGCAGCGGCGAGTCCGGCCTCCGGCGCATGTTCGCCGTTCGGCGCGTCGCGCATCAACCGCGAATACTGTCCGGCTGCCTGCGCGGTGTGTCCGGCTTCGAGCAGGCTGTCCGCGTAGAGCAGGCGCGTCGCGGCGGCGTGCGCATCGTCCGGGAACCAGGTCAGCGCCTTCTCGTACCAGCCCGAAGCCTCGGCGAAGGCCGCTCGACGAACCGTTTCGTCCGTGCCTTGCGGCAGGGTCTGCGCGCGGGCGTGGGATTCGCTGGCAAGTTGATCCAGATCCTCGCGCACGGTGGCGAGCACCGTTTCGCTGGGTGCATTGTCTTGCCAGTAGTCGGCACCCGGCGCGAAGGCTTCCACATAGTCACGCTTGGACGCCATCAGCAATTCGCGGAAGCCACCGGCCTGATAGGCGGCAACGGCCTGCGCCTGGAATTCGGGCGCCAAGCGGTGCCGCGGGTGAGTATCGATGAACGCGGTGTAGGTCTCGGCGGCGTCGGTATAGCGACGCCTGTCGAGCAGCTGTTCGCCGAGCGCGGCGTACAGCGCCGGTGTGAAGCGAGGCTCCGAGTCCTGAGCGCTCAGATAGTCGTTGATGGCCGTGCCACCGCCGAGCGCCGCGAAGCACAGACCGGTCACGCGCAGCGCATCCCGCGCCATGTCGGCACGCCCGCTTTCGACACGATCGAACAGGCCATTGCTGGAATCGAATTCCCCGTCGTCTGGCAAGGCGCGGTCGAGCAGGGCGATGAATTCCGGCAGGGCTTCGCTGTAGCGCGCCTGCTTGTACAGCGCCCAGCCATGCTTGTAGCGCGCGTAGTCGGCGTACGGCGCGTCGTCACCAAGTTCGATGGCCGCCGCGTATTGCTCGGTCGCTTCGTCGTAACGGCGTTCGAGATAGAGCTTTTCGGCAGCGCGAAAACGGGCATCCGCGACCCGTACCGAATCCGGATAGCGTCGCCCAAGCTGCTGCAGGGCCTCGATCGATCCATCATCGTTGCCGAGCAGCTCGTAGGCGCGAGCCAGCTGATACAGCGCACGATCGGCAAGACGATCCTCGGGGAACTCGGCAAGCAGCGTCTGGTAGCGGTCGGCCGCCGCCTGCAGGTCCGCCGTGTCGCCCTCACCGCTTTCGAAGCCTTGCAGACGCAGATCGGCGGAACGGCGCAGCGCCTCGGCGCGCAGCCTTGGCGGCGCATCGAGTTGCAACAGTCGGTCGTAGTTGGCGATGGCCTGCTGCGGGTCGGGCTCGACCTCGCTGGCCGCGTCGACGCGCAAGGTACTGGTGGTTCGCACCACGAACCAGCCATCGCTGGTGCGGCCATTGGCATCGGCCACCGTGGCGACGGTCGGCGCGTCCACGTTGCGAATGGCAGATACCGAGCCGCAAGCCGACAAGCAAAGCAGCAGCGACGAAACAAGCGTCACATTCAGCGCGAGCGGATTCACGAGCGTCATCACCGGACGGAACGGCATGCTCATCGCTGCACTCGCGGCGTGGACATCGCCAGGTCCACAGGCGGCCGGTCGTACAGGCGCGCCAGCGCAAAATGCGCCTCGACCAGGTAGCGCTCGGTCTGCTTGCGAAGTTCCTGCAATTGCGCCGACGCCAGTGCCTCCATTTCACGGGCCTGTCGCTCACCGACCACTCGCAAACGTGCACGCGTGGCATCTATACGTGCCGGCAACGCGCCGCTGGCTTGTTCCGATTCGCGCAGGCTCGCGGCACGGGCGGCCAGCAGACGGTCGAGATCGTCGAGGCTGCGCAGTTTGCGAATCGCGTCACGCACCGGTTCGGATTCGAGCAGGTAAGCGACGTAAAACATCGGCGAGGCTTCATCGTCGGACTGCAACCACCAATGCGCGTCCGGCAACTCGACCAGCCACCAGGCCCATCCCCGACTCGGGCCGGCATCGAATCCGCGCACGGTCGCCGCCAGACCGCCGTGCGCGACATCATCGACGGCCGCACCGAGCCTGCGGTAGCTCAGTTCCAGCAATTCGATCGCGCGCTCATAGCGTTGCACAGCCTGCTGCCGCGATCCCAGATGATCCATGGCATACGGTACGGCAAGCATGCCTTCCTGCACGGCCGGATCCAGCGGATCGCGCCCGACCAGTTCGGCCCAGGGCACCAGCGCGCGATTCAGGTCATCGGCGCGCCGTGCCGATGCGGTGGAGGTGTAGTAGCGGAACGGCTGCTCACGACGTAGCGCGGCCAACTGGGGGTCGCGCCCACCGAGCCAGGGCATCGCTCCGCTGCCAGGCACATCGGCAGCCTCTGCGGCGTCACCGCCACTGCCGGCCGGCTGCAGATAAGCCCAGCCAAGCCCGAGCAGGGCGGCAGTGGAATAAGGCCCTGGGCTGCGCACCCGCTTGTAGGCTTCGATGGCGGCCATGCCATCTCCGCTCGCCAGGGATTGCGCACCGAGCAGCAGATTGGCCCGGTCTCGCAGGGCCAGCGCGGCACTGTCCGAATCTGCAAGCTTGGTGCTGCCCATGGATTGCAGAATGGCGATTCCGGTCGCGGCCTGCCCGGCGTTGATCGCCTCGACAGCGGTGTTGAATCTTGAGTAGTCAACACTGATCGCGGCGCCATCGGACGCACTGCCGGGCTTCACACCGAGGCCGCGCAGGCTGGCATCCAGTCGTTGAGAAAATTCGGGCATGGGTGCCGCACCCGCGCCAGCCAGCGCCTCGGCGCGAAGCAGGCGGCTGGCGGCCGAAACATAGTCCGCCGCCGCGAAATCCACATCGACCGCGAGCAGTCTTGGATCGCTACCGCCGGGCAAACCCGCTGGCACCGCTGACCGGACCCAACTGAGTCGAGGCCCGCCGAAGGTTCCGGCAGGCTGCTGCTCGAGCACCAGCGCGTTGCGTCCCGCCGGAAAGTCCAGCGTTTCGTCGAGTTGCGCGAAAATCGGCTTGCCGCGGACATCCATGGTCCGCGACACGAAGCGCGCACGAATTCGGTGCGGTGCAGCGTCCGCGTCATGCACCATGAGCGCAAACAAACCGCCGCGGCGCAGGGCGCGAGACTGATCGAGGCTGAAGTCATGGATGCGGGCCGGCGCTTCATCAATGCGAACCTCGACCTTGCGCAACAGCAACTCGGTATCGGCAATGCCGACATAGAGTGTGGTCGCCGCGGATGCAGCACCAGGCCGTTCGGCATGCCAGGCTTCGGCGTCCACCTGCAGGGCCTGCTGGATCGCGGCGGCGCGTGCCACATCAAGCTCAGCGGTCGGCGATACCGCATGAGCCAGCGCGCAGCCCAGCAGCAACGGCGGCGCCATCAGGGCCCGCAGCCTGAAGTACGCGAATGCACGAGCAAGGCGTTTGCTCAGGTTCCCTGCCAAGGACTCGACTGCCTGCCCCACCGTCTTGCCTCCCTGCCGTTTTACGGATGTGGACCGCTCGTAAAACTTGCAAAAAAAACGCCCGCAAGCGCATTGCTGCGCAAGCGGACGTCGTTGTCCGGTATCACCTTCGCCCAAAGCGTCTTCAATCGAAAGTGATGATTCGTCTGACGC
The DNA here is from genome assembly GCF_031846245.1 of Banduia mediterranea. Taxonomy (NCBI): domain Bacteria; kingdom Pseudomonadati; phylum Pseudomonadota; class Gammaproteobacteria; order Nevskiales; family Algiphilaceae; genus Banduia; species Banduia mediterranea. Next base: position 22,666 of record NZ_JAVRIC010000007.1, read on the forward strand.
TCCGGTGCGCAAACGATGATGCTTCGCTCGTAACTTAAAGTGCAGCAACCATCGTGCCACGCGCCACTGGCGCAGGTGCGACGCGCCCATCGACACCAAGCAGCCGGCGACGGCACAGGATTGGTGCCGCGGGCGTACTCAATAAGAGCACAGCAAACCGTCGATGCACCGCACCGCATAGGGGATTTCGCCTCGCATGAACTGTTCGGGCCAAACCGCCACTTCCCAAAGACCCGGACTAATGATTTGTTTTCATTACGAATAAGTAAAACATTCAAGCGGACGACGACGCCAGGTCGAACAGATGGCACAGCGATTGCGTCAGCAATCCGGACCGTGGCGCACCGTCGCATGCTGCGCCCGGCCTGGACCAACGAAGGTCCACATCGAAACGGATAATGACGTCCACCTCGCTCCATCTGGAGCGGCGGTGGATTTTTTTTGGCTTCGCGAAAGGCAGATTTCTGCATTCGCGACAGGGATGGCCTCGGCAAAGGGAATTGCATGAATGGCTCAGGGGGAGCGCTGGCTCCGCGACATACGCTCGATCCGGCCGGCTGGCGGCGCGCCAACGAGGCGCTCAGCCCCCTGGGTGGCACCGCGTCGATCATGCCCGCGACAAAAGTGCCGGCCGGCTCGCGCCAGGCGCCGCAGCCCCATCTTTCCAAGCTCAACACCGGTGTTCATTTCACCGCAATCACACGGGCAGCGAGTCCGGATATCAACCGTTACAAACGAGACTGCAGGGAGTCCGACAACATGTCTAAGAATCACCCGATACTGGTCGCAATGGTAGCGACGTCCTTACTTGCACTGGGTGCCTGTTCCTACGGGCCCTCACCGACCTCCGGTCTGCGCAAGCCGATCTACACCACCCCGGCGCCGCCACCTGCGCCCCCCAAGCCGGCACCCGCGCCGGCACCGCCTCCCCCGCCGCCGCCCGTATGTGAAGCCGGCACCATGTCCGGCTGCGATGTCGGCGACAAGATCGTCTTGCGTGGTGTGAATTTCGACTTCGACAAGGACAGCCTGACGATCAATGCCAAGACCATCCTCGACGACGTCGCAGCCGCTCTCAAGAAGCGCTCCGACATCGAGGTGGAGATCGCCGGTCATACCGATTCCATGGGTTCCGACAGCTATAACCAGGGCCTGTCCGACCGCCGCGCCAAATCGGTACGCGCCTATCTGATCTCCAAGGGCATCGCGGCGAGCCGCATGACCAGTGTCGGCTACGGTGAATCACGTCCGATGACCTCCAACGACAGCGAGGATGGTCGCGCCGAGAACCGCCGCGTGGAACTGGAAATCTTGCGCTCCAGCGGCGGCATGGCCATGTCCAGCAGCCCGGCGCCGATGGCCGCCGCACCGAAGAAGGCCGCTCCGGCCGCAGCCAGCGGTACGGCTGCGGTCACCATCGCCGACTTCGCGTTCTCTCCGGAGGCCCTCGCGGTCGTCCCCGGCACCACCGTGACCTGGACCAACGAGGATGGCTCCAACCACTTCGTCACGTTCAGCGACCAGGGTAGCGACCGCCTGCGCGAAGGTGCGACCTACAGCCGCACCTTCAGCGATTCCGGCGAATACAGCTATGCCTGCTCGATTCACCCGTCGATGACGGGAACCGTGGTGGTGCGGTAAGCGCCCACGGCTTTCGTCCATCGACTGACCCAGTCTAGCGTTGCGCCCCCCTTCCCCCGCCGGTTCGCTGGCGGGGTTTTTTTCTTGGTCCGGGCGCGGGCTCCGACTGGTGTTGCCACCCCGTTGCGTCCGGCGCATCCAGCGCATGGACGAGTCGCGGAACTCATCAATCAGGGAATTGACGATGACGGCCCCCACACTCAAGCGCCACGGCGGCATCGCCGTGCGCACGCGAGCGTCCAAGGCGCTGCGGCACCAAGATAGTTCAGCCAATGGCGCAATGCCCCACCCAAGGGCACAAACCTTGCAGCGCCCCGACGGGAATGACTCCACGCCCGCCTTTGAGCCAGCCAACAAACCTATGCGCGTAATGCTCGTGGATGACGACCACGACCGACTGAAGCTGCTGCGCGAAGCGCTGGTCGGTAGTGGCAATGAGGTCGTCGCCGAACTCGCGACCAGCAGTGATCTGCTGACCGCGGTCAACCGGCATCAACCGGACGTGGTGCTGATCGACGTCGATGCACCCAGCCGCGACACGCTCGAATCGCTCGGCCAGATCGCACGCGACCGGCCGCGCCCCATCGTGCTGTTCGCCGCCAACAGCGACGCCGAGACCATCCGCCGTGCGATGCGGGCGGGGGTGTCCGCCTATGTCGTCGATGGCATGTCCGCCTCGCGCCTGAAATCGGTGATCGACGTGGCCATCGCCCGCTTTCACGAACATCAGGCCCTGAAGCGGGAACTCGAAGACACCAAGACACGGCTCGCCGACCGGCGCGACATCGATCGCGCCAAAGGCGTGCTGATGCAACGTCGCGGACTCTCCGAAAACGATGCCTATGAACTGCTGAGGCGCATGGCGATGGATCGCAACCTCAAACTAGGAGACGCCGCGCGTGCCTTGCTGGCCGCGGCGGACCTCATCTAATGGAACCGTCGATGACCAGCCGGCTGGAGAAGGCCTCCCTCGAACTCGGCATCATTCCGCTGGTGGATGCGGTGCCGATCGTCGTCGCCCAGGCCAAGGGCTTCTTTGAGCGCCACGGCCTCGACATACGGATCAGTGTCGAAGCCTCCTGGGCCAGCATTCGCGACAAGGTCGTGGCCGGTGTGCTCGACGGTGCACAGATGCTGGCGCCGATGCCACTGGCCGCCACACTGGGCGTGGATGGCATCGGCATGCCGATGGTCACTGCGCTGTCGCTCAATCTCAACGGCAACTCGATCGCGGTGTCCAACGAGCTCTACAGTCAGATGGTGCTGGAGCAAACCGAGCCCGCAGCCGTCGGCACCGCGCTGCGCGAACTGCTGCAACGCGACCGTATGGAAGGCCGCAAGCCACGTGTGTTTGCGCATGTATTCCCGTTCTCGGCGCATCACTACGAACTGCGCTACTGGCTGGCCGCCTGCGGCATCGATCCCGACCGGGATCTGCGGCTGGAAGTGATCCCGCCTCCACAAATGGTTCAGCATCTGCGCGACGGACGCATCGACGGGTTCTGCGTGGGTGCGCCCTGGGGCGCAGTGGCCGAAAGCGCCGGCGTCGGGCGACGCATCGTCAGCAGCTACCAGATCTGGAACAACAGTCCCGAGAAGGTGCTGGGCGTGACGCGCGACTGGGCCGCCCGCCACCCGAACAGCCATGTCGCGCTGATCGCTGCGCTGATCGAAACCAACCGTTGGCTCGACGTCCCCGAAAACCGCGGCGAGGCCGCGCGTGTGCTGATCGAAAGCGGCGTGCTGGATTCACCGGAGCCGACCATACGCGAAGCCTTGGGCGTACCCGATGCCGACAGCGCGCTGTTCAGCCCCGGCCTGGTGTTCTACAACGGCGCCGCCAGTTTTCCCTGGCGCTCGCACGCCGCCTGGTTCATCAAACAGATGCAGCGCTGGAATCAGATCGGCGCCGAGATCCAGGCCAGCGACATCGCGGCCCAGGTCTACCTGCCGCAGATCTATCGGCAGGCGGCCGACCTGGTCGGGGCCAGCTATCCCGGCGCGGATACAAAACCGGAAGGAACGCACAACGGCAGCTGGCCGATGCCGGTGGCACAACAGGTGCTGACCATGGGTCCGGACCGCTTCTTCGACGGCGCCACCTTCGAGGTCTGAAAACAGTCACGGTTCTTAGCGTGAAAGTTGGTGGAATACTCGACCTGCATCAAGCTCCAGTGGTAGCGCTGGTCGATCACGTCCAGCACCGGGCAGCAGAGATCGGCGTAGCGGTCCAGGACGCGAAGGCTTGGGGTCCAGCTCACTAAGACTCCTTTAAGAATCCGGCTCCAGAGTGCATCCACCACAACAGCAGATTCGGGAGTTCACCGATGCAGTTACGCAGGACAAGCTGTGCAATCGCCGCTGCCGGGCTGGTCGCAGCCGGCGCCGCGCTCGGCGCGGTGAGCGCGGTGGTTCCGGGCACACTGACGCCGACCGATGCGTCGCCGACCGTCACCATGATCTCCAGTGCTTCGCCCCCGCGGCCGCTCAGCGACAAGCAGCCGATTCCGATGATGACGGCGCCGAACTATCGCGCCATCGTCGAGCAGAACGCCTCCACCGTGGTCGGCATCACCACGATCGGCGAGGCCAAGGCGCCGCAGATGCAGAATCCGTTTGGCGAGAACAGCCCGTTTTCGCAGTTCTTTCGAGGACAGCCGGGAATGTCGCCGCAGGGGCGCGTGCCGACGCGAGGTCTCGGTTCCGGCTTCATCGTCAGCGAGAACGGTCTGATCCTGACCAATGCCCACGTGGTGGCCGATGCCACCAAGGTCACCGTCAAGCTGTCCGACAATCATGAGTACGAAGCCAAGGTGCTCGGCAGCGACGAAGCCACCGACATCGCCGTGATCCAGATTGACGCGAAGAATCTGCCGACGGTGCGCACCGGTAACCCTGAGACGCTCGGCGTTGGCGACTATGTGCTGGCAATCGGTGCGCCTTACGGCCTGGAACAGAGTGCCACTGCCGGTATTGTCAGTGCCAAGGCGCGCTCGCTGCCGAACGATGCCTTCGTGCCGTTCATCCAGACCGACGTGGCCGTCAATCCCGGAAATTCCGGTGGACCGCTGTTCGACGCCAGCGGCGCAGTGGTCGGCATCAATTCCCAGATCTATTCGAACACCGGCGGCTATGAAGGCGTGTCCTTCGCGATTCCGATCGACGTGGCCATGCACATCAGCGATCAGCTGGTGAAGCACGGCAAGGTCGAGCACGCACTGCTCGGTGTTTCGGTGCAGGGCGTGAACCAGTCGCTGGCGCAGTCCTTCGGGCTCGAGGAGCCGGCCGGTGCGCTGGTCGCCAAGGTCGAACCCGACAGTGCGGCTGAAAAGGCCGGGCTTCGGGCGGGTGATGTACTGCTGTCCTACAACGGCGTGCCGATCCGCGCGGCCGGCGATCTTTCGTCGCGTGTCGGTCTGGCCTCGCCGGGTGACAAGGCGGAGCTCGAAGTCTGGCGTGACGGCAAGACCAAGACTGTGGTCGCCAGGCTCGGCGCCTTGAGCGAAGTCGCCTCCGCTGATGGCAACGGCGGTTCAGCCGACGACGCTCGCTTGGGCCTTGCCGTTCGGCCGCTGTCTCCTGAGGAGCAGCGGGCTTCCGGATTGCTGGCCGGCATGCTGGTCGAGGAAGCGTCCGGACCCGCGGCCGAGGCCGGCATCCAGCGCGGCGATGTCGTGTTGTCGATCGATGGTGAGGAAGTCAGCAGTGCCGAACAGATGCGCAAGATCGTCGGTAAACACGATGACCGTGTCGCGCTACTGATCCAGCGCGGGCAGGTACGCATCTTCGTGCCGGTCGGGCTCGGCTGAGCGCGTTTCCCGGTCATTCATCTTTGGGACATCCGACGGGTCGTATCGTGAAGCGCGATACGACCCGTCTTTGCATGGAGCCATGACCAGCCGATACGAAATGCCGCCACGGTGCCACAATGCCGACGGCGAGGAACGCCGCGTCGGCGTGGAGCTGGAAATGTCCGGCATCTCCCTGGAGCAGATCGCGCAATGCGTGCAGTCCGTTCATGGCGGCAGCATCGATGCGCATGACCGCCTCCTGATCGACGTGCGCGAGGCGGACTTCGGCGACTATCGAATCGAGTTCGATGCACGTTGGTTGCATGACCGCAAGAAAAGCGACAGCGAGGAAGTCAGCGAATTGTGGGCGGCCGTGGAGCGTTATGCCGAAGACGTACTGCTGGGTCTGGCTGAAACGGTGGTCCCGGCCGAGCTGGTCTGTCCGCCACTGCCGATCAGTCAGCTGGCGCGGCTCGACGATACCGTGACGGCGCTGCGCGAGGCCGGCGCACTCGGCACCGGTGCCTCGGTGATCTACGCCTTTGGCCTGCAATTCAATGCCGAGCTCCCGGCCTTGGACGCGGACACCATCCGCCGTCACCTCCAGGCTTTCGCCTGCCTGACGGATTGGCTGCGTGACCAGGAACAGATTCCGCCCACGCGTCGATTGTCGCCGTTCATCCGCGACTATCCGCTGGCCTATCTGCGGCTGTTGCTGCAGCCGGACTATGCGCCGGACATGAACGGTCTGATCGACGACTACCTCGAACACAATCCGACGCGCAATCGCACCCTGGACATGCTGCCGCTGTTCGCGCTGATCGACGAGGCGCGGGTCCGTGCCAAGGTGCCGGATCAGAAGATCAACAAGCGCCCGACGTTTCACTATCGCTTGCCGAATTCGGAGATCGACGATGCGCAATGGTCGCTGCACGCGCCGTGGAACCGCTGGGTACAGGTCGAAGCGCTGGCCGACGATCAGGCGCGCCTGAAACGGTGGAGCGCCGCCTGGCGTGCGGATGACTCCGAGAACTCCATCGACTTCGTTGGCTGGCGCGACAAGGTGACGCAGTGGCTGAGCGGCCGCTGATCGCCGTCACTGGCTCGGATCGTGGCGTACCGCTGGCATGGTGGGCGACGCGCTTGCAGTTGTGGCTGGCCGGCGCACGCGCGCTGCGCCTGACGCCGTCCACACCGCCGGAACGCGTTCATCGCCGTTTTGATGGCCTGATCATCGGCGGCGGGTCGGATATCGACCCCAGTCTGTATGGCGGCAGCGACGACGGCATCGCCAAGATCGATACACGGCGCGACCGCTTCGAACTCGAGATCATTGATCGCGCACTGCGTACCAATCTGCCGATACTCGGAATCTGTCGCGGTGCGCAGTTGATCAACGTGATGCGCGGCGGCTCACTGTACGGCGACATCCGTGGGCTGCGTCGGCGCACCTCGAACCGGCGCAGCATCCTGCCCACCAAGTCCGCGATCGGCACGGTGCAGCAGGAGTTGCACCGCATCCTGCGGCGTACACGCTGGCGCATCAACAGCCTGCATCATCAGGCCGTTGAGCGTCCTGGCAGGAACCTGGATGTCGCGGCACGCGATCTGGACGGCTTCGTTCAGGCGATCGAATCGAGCGACGAGCAATACCTGATCGGCGTGCAATGGCACCCCGAGTACCTGCCCTATCTGGCTCCGCAGCGCCGACTGTTCCGCAATCTGGTGGCGAAGGCGCGAACCGCGAAGTCAGAAGATCTCGAAGTGCCGGCCGAGCTGCGCGGAACGAACGAGGCCGTGAAGCCGAGTTGAAGGCGTCGATGCGCGCTCAGCGCATCGTTTCCGGAAACTGCGGCAGACCTGCGGCGACCCGGGCATCGTGCGCCGGCACCATCTGGATTTCCGGAAAGCGCTGATGGATCGCGGCGAGATGACGCAGCTGTTCGCGCACCGCCCCGGCGTCGTCATCGACCAGCATGCGCGATACCCAGGGACGTTCGGCAGGAATCCCGATCGCCTCGGTCTGCCAGGCGATGTCACCGATCAGGGCCAGGCGCTTGCCGGACGGCAGATTCAGAAACGCGATGATCGAACCCGGCGTATGGCCGCCCGCCGGCACCAGCACGATCGAGCCGTCGCCCCAGACATCGAAGCTCCGCGCGAAACCGAGGTACGGCTTTTCATCGAAGCCGTAGGTGCGGATCGGCAGCGGCAACAGGCTGTGTGCAAGTTGCGCCATCGGCTTGTCGCCACCGATGAACAACTGTTCCGCCGTATCCAGCCACACCGGCACGCCCGGCAGGTCCGGAATGCCGCTGATGTGGTCCCAGTGCGCGTGCGTGAGCACGATGCCGGCCAGTTGTGCAGCTTGGTAGCCGTGCGCCGAGAACTGGTCGGCGATCGGTGTGCCGACGCTGTAGCGGGTGGTGAGCTTCATCAACGGCGGCAGCGTCTCGGCGTGGTCCACCACGTGCCGGCCGAAACCGGTATCGAACAGCAGATCGCCGCGCGGGTGCTGCACGAGGATGCCGCCCATCGAGAAATCGCGCGCATCGAACGGCGATCCGCCGCGATACGCGAACAGTGCCTGGGAATGCATGCGCCCGGTCTGTAGCAGGCTCAGGTGCATCTCCGCCGGCGGATTCGCCGGCGGCAACAGCTCGGCCGACATCGCTTCGAAATCCAGCCGTTGCGGCAGGAAGGTCCAGACCAATGCCACGGCCAGCACCAACAGCGTTACGCCGGTTGCTTTCAGTAGCCGCATGAAATCCCCCGGTGCCGAGTCACTCGTCCTGGTCAGCGTACTTGCCGCAGTCCGGACCCGACCAGGCCGCGTCAACCTTCATGTCCACGTCGATCGGCATCGGCTTGACATCCGGCCGCATGCTCAGGCTGCCCTTGAAGTTCATCGTCATCGTCCAGTGCTCGGAATCGCTGAGCGTCATGCTCATGTTGCCGGTACCTTTCTGATGTTCGCTGTCACACAGGTACTCCAGCGAGAAGCCGTCGCTGCGTTGCTTGCGATCGGTGGTCTCGCAGTTCTCGTAGGGCGGTTCGAACGAATCCCAGCCGCCGCTTTCGAACTTCGCCACTTCCTCGTCGGTCACGCAGTCGAAATTCTCGTGCGCGGCACTGGCGCCCTGCATCGTGATCTTCCACAAGCCCGTTTTCGGGGTCTCCGACCACGCAGTGGCGGACAGCGACGCGGCGCCGAAAAGGACGATGCAACCGACGAATCGAGCGGACTTCATGACCAGGGCCTTGGACAACAGGGGCATCCAGCATAGCGGAGCCGTGCCGAACACGGCATGGCGGCTTTACGCCGCCATGCCGCGTTCGGCACCGGTTTCAGTTGGCCGGTGCCTGCGGCAGATCGCCTTCGAACAGCGGCAGGCCCACCGTCGCTTCCACCGTGACCGGCGCGCCCACGGTCGAGGCTGAACCCACATAGCGCGCCACGAACGACGGATAGAGCAACAGGCTGATTTCATCGCCTTCGTCGAGCCGCACCGAGACGCCGGTGAGTTCGTCCTCGAACATCCCGTAACCACGGAACGGACGCACCTGATTGCCCATGATCAGGGTATCGATGTTCTCGCCCGGCGCGCGCCGGCCCAGGCCGACGAACAGGATCGGATCGCCGAGTTGCGGCGCGCCGGCCACGGCGTCGGTCACCATCATGCTGATTTCCGGCAGGCCGATCATCACCGCGCCACCGGCGCCGATCGTGGTCAGCGGAATGCGCTTGCGGAACACATTGTTGGACGGCGTGATCGAGGTCGGCGGCACCTGGAACACCTGCGTGGCTTCCGGCAGCTCGTTCGGCACCACGCCGTCCTCGCCGTCGTCACCGAGGTGGAAACAGAATTCGGGGATGTCGTCATCGGCGCCGGAAACGCCGCGCAGCTTCTCCTGATACCAAGCGAGGATCGCGCGGTTCTTGTCGAGCTTGCCGCAGGCTTCGAGGCCGCCTGAATCGTGGCCCGGTGCCTTGACCAGCAGGCGCACATCGCCACCCTGCGCTTCCACACAGCGATAGTTGGCGTAGGCCTCGTTGAGGTTGAACAGGGTGTCACGCGCGGACTGCCAGTAGAGCGCGTCGATTTTCGTGAGCGTGCCAAGCTCGCAGTACGAGGCAAGACTGTTCTGGTAGAGCAGGGCCTGTTGTTCCTGGCTGAGCGTATTGGTGGTGATGCCCTGCATCAGCCCTGCATTGACCTCCGCATCCTGGTTGGCGCCGCCCCCCAGGGACAGCAGCGTGGCCCAGTAGCTTTTGAACACCTCGCCCGAATAGAGGCTGTAGCGCAGATCGTTCCAGGTGATTTCGGGGGCGATCGCGTCCAGGCGCTGTTCCGGGTCGATCGCGTAGATCAGGTGCTGAAAGCCGCCGCCGTAGCTTCCGCCGGTGGCGCCGAGCAGAAGATTGCCGTCTCGATAGGCCAGCCAGTCCAGATTGTCCTCGGCCCAGTCAATGATCTGCAGGTTATCCTGACCTTCGAGATTGGGGTCGAGAATGCGAATCGTGCCACCGGATTCGCCATGCCCCCGCTGGTCGATGGAAATGATGCCGTAGCCGGCGGCCGACAGCGCCGCCAGCAGGCCTTCGGTGGGCCGGCTGCCCTGGCGCGAACCGCCGTAACCGTGGCTGTGCAGGATCAGCGGGTACTTTGCGCCTTCCGCAAATGTTTCCGGTTCGATCACGGTGAAGGCGATCTGCTCGCCGTCCACGCCCGAGGCCAGATACACGTCTTCGACCGTGCCGGCACGCGTTTCGGCATCGGGTGGCGGGTCCAGGGAATCGGTGTCACCGCCACCACCACCGCCGTCGCCACAGCCCGCCAGCAACAGCGCGGCCAGTACCGACCAACGGATTCGTATCGTCATGAGCGTCTCCCTTCCAGAACTCGCAAGATTGGTTTCAGGCGCTCGGTGGCGCCTTTGTGACCATTCTATGACGGTTTTCGGCCGCGGCGCCCGATCCGTCCGCCTTTGTCGCTGCCGTGCTTCAGGCAGCTTTCAGTGCCGATCGCAAAAATGGGGCACTGCAACACGCTTCACCCCGACATGGATTTCAGGAGATTGCGATGAAAATTGCCATTCCTTCCACCCTCGGCGTCCTGGTTCCTGGCCTGCTGTGGACAGCTTCAGCGACTGCCGCCGCCGACGCTGGCGGCAAGGTCGAGTACAAAATCGGCGGCGTGGGACGCGAGTCCGCCAGCGAAATGAAAGCGGCGCGTGATCAGTACCCGCTGGCCATGACCTTTGCCGAGTCGATCGACGGCAAGGCGGCCTATACCACGGACGTCGCCGTGCGCATTCGCGACAGCAACAACGACGAAATGGTGGAGACGAAGGCCGACGGCCCGCTGATGCTGGTCGATCTGCCGGCGGGCCGCTATCGAATCAGCGCCGAACGCGACGGCAAGCCGATCGAACGTGAAGTGGAGATCGCCTCCGGCGACCGGCGCCAGATGCTGTTCGAGTTTCCCAGCGACGAAACCTCGCATTCGATCCGGCCCAATGACATGACCACGCGTCTGCCCAAACCCGAGCATTGAGGCCGGCCGACACGATTCAGAGCGCTGGCGAATGTTCGCGCGTGTCGTCGAAGGCGATGTCCGGAAAGCGTTCCTGCGTCATCGCCAGATTGACCGGGCTCGATGCGAGATAGACCAGCGCGCCCTGATGATCGGCGGCGATGCGCAGTTCGTTCTTCTCACGGAATTCGCGGAACTTCTTTTCGTCCGGGCACGACACCCAGCGCGCCGTGCTGATCGCGGCCGGCTCGAACACGCAGTCCACGCCGTATTCGTCCTTGAGCCGGTACTGCACCACATCGAACTGCAGCACACCGACCGCGCCGAGCACGATATCGTTGTTGCTGACCGGACGGTAGACCTGGGTGGCGCCTTCCTCGCATAGCTGGTCCAGGCCCTTGTTGAGCTGCTTGGACTTCAGCGGGTCGCGCAGCACCACGCGGCGGAACAGTTCCGGTGCGAAGTTGGGGATGCCCGAGAACACCAGATCCTCGCCTTCGGTGAACGAATCGCCGATCGAGATCGTGCCGTGGTTGTGCAGGCCGATGATATCGCCGGGATAGGCCTGTTCGACCACGTCGCGGTCCGAGGCCATGAAGGTCAGCGCATTGGAGATGCGCACGTTCGACCCCACGCGCACGCTGTGCAGGTTCATGCCGCGCGTGTACACGCCGGAACAAACCCGCAGGAAGGCGATGCGGTCGCGGTGCTTGGGATCCATGTTCGCCTGGATCTTGAACACGAATCCCGAAAAGCGCTCGTCGGACGGTTTGATCGGACGCACGCTGGATTCGCGCGGCTGCGGCGGCGGCGCCCAGTCGACAAAGCCGTTGAGCAATTCGCGCACGCCGAAGTTGCTGATCGCCGAACCGAAGAACACCGGCGTGAGCTTGGCCTGCCGGTACTGTTCCATGTCGAACGGGGTGCCGGCCATCTGCACCAGTTCGATTTCCTCCAGCAGCGTCTGATACGGGCGCCCCAGACGCTCCGCCAGACCGGGCGCGTGCAGGCCATCGACGGTCTCGATGTCCGAAACCCGGTCCTTGGGGCCGGTGTAGAGATAGAAGCGGTCTTCGAGCAGGTGGTACACGCCCTTGAAGTCACGGCCCATGCCCACCGGCCAGGTGATTGGTGCGCAGGACAGACCCAGCACGTTCTCGATCTCATCGAGCAGGTCCAGCGAGGGCCGGCTTTCGCGGTCCAGCTTGTTGACGAAGGTGACGATCGGTGTGTCGCGCAGACGCGTGACTTCCATCAGCTTGATGGTGCGCGGCTCCACGCCCTTGGCCGCGTCGATCACCATCAGCGCCGAATCCACCGCCGTCAGCGTGCGGTAGGTATCTTCCGAGAAATCCTCGTGGCCCGGTGTGTCCAGCAGATTGACGATGCGTTCCCGATACGGGAACTGCATCACCGAGGTCGTCACCGAAATGCCGCGCTGCTGTTCCAGCGCCATCCAGTCGGAGGTGGCGTGGCGCGAGGCCTTCTTGCCTTTGACGGTGCCGGCCAACTGAATGGCACCACCGAACAGCAGCAGCTTTTCGGTCAGCGTCGTCTTGCCCGCGTCCGGATGCGAAATGATCGCGAAGGTCCGGCGACGGGCCACCTCATCGGACAGGGCGGACATCGGGTCAATCCAGGGTTCAACGTGGGGCGCGGATTGTACAGGTCCGCGCGGCCGCTGAGCTGAGCGCGTCCGGCGGCGACCATTCGTGCGCCTTCGTGTTGGACTTCGGCTGTTCGCGCATTGAACTTTTATGTCATACCGCTGTAGAACACTGCGCCATGATGAATGTATCTGTTGCGCGCTGTCGCATCGGCGCCGCTGTTCTCGCCCTCGTTTGCGTGGTGACGCCCGTATCCCGAGCCCTGGCGGCCTGGGATTCGATGCGTGCGCTCGAAATGCGGCGTGGCGCTACGGTGACGGCGGTCGCCGTCGACCTGGACAACGGCAAGGTAATCCAGTCGCTGTCACCGTCGTTGCGGCTGACGCCGGCCTCGCTGACCAAACTGGTGCTGGCGGCCGCAGCCCTTGATACCTGGCCGGCGGACAAGACCTTCGCCACGCGCATACTTGCCAACGGTGCCATCGAAGGCGACAGCCTGATCGGGGATCTGATGGTCGTCGGCGAAGGCGATTCCACCTTCGATCATCAGTCCCTGTGGTTTCTGGCGGCGCAGGTGAAGCAGGCCGGCATCAGCACGGTGGACGGCGATCTGGTGATCAATCCGCTGCCGTTCGGCCCACTGGCCTGCGAAACCAAGGACCGATGTGAGGGCATGGTGCGCACGCACACTTCGTATAACGCGCTGCCCTCGGCTTTTGGCGTGGACTATGGCAGCTGGTGTCTGGACGTCAAGCCCACCTTGCCGGGCGCCGCAGCGCAGATTTTCAGCTGCGCCGGAGTGGGCTTGCCGATTCCCCTGAGTGGCAGTGTGAATACCGCGACGCCGCTGGACAGCGGGCTGTGGCTGGACCGCGTGACGCTGCCGGACGGCGATACGCTCAGCATGGGCGGCGGCGTTGCGTCCGGCGTCCCGGTCCGGCTGTACCGGTCGATGAGCGACCCGGCGCTGGGCGGCGGCCTGCTGCTGCGTCAGGTGCTGGCCAGTCTCGGGGTGAGCGTTCGTGGCAATGTGGTGGTGGAACCGCAGCCGGTACCGGCCAAGGCCAGCCTGCTCGCGGAAATGCAGGGCATGCCGCTGCGCGAGCAAATCCAGCGCCTGCTGCGCTATTCGAACAACTACATCACCGATGTGCTGACCCTCAACATCGCCGCCGAGCAGGTACTCGAACCGGTGTCCAGTCTGGCCAGCGCCTCGCGCAATCTTTCCGATTTGGTGCAACGCGCGCTGCTGGCCGCGAATCACGCCGAGGCCGGGCCGCCGACGCTGCTCAGCGGCAGCGGGCTGACGCCGGAGAACCGGCTGTCCGCGCAGGATCTGGTGGCGGTGCTGGAATACGAGTACCGGCGCACCGAGACCTTTCCGGTGTACTACGCCGGCTTGGTGGTGCCCGGTCAGGCGCCGTATGGCTATCTCAAGCGCGGTGACACCGCCTGGAAGGAACGCGTGGCGCTCAAGACCGGCACGCTCAGCGAACCGCATTCCGTGTTCGGCACGGCCGGCTACCTGCGCAAGAGCAACGGCGGCTGGATCGCTTTCGCGGTGCTGGCCAACGGCGCCCCACACAAGCCGGTGCCGATGCGCGAAACCCTGGCGGCGATTCGCAGCGACATCGACCGGCTGCTGGCGCGGTACTGAGCCCTAAGCGCCTAGTAGCGTCACAATTCGTTGCCATCGGCGGTATCGAAAGCATGCAGTTCGCCGTCCAGGGCCCCCGCGAAACGGCAAGCAGCGGCAGCAGCGCGAGATACGGCAAATAGCGATGCGCGAACTTAACCGAAAAGTCTCAGCAGAACCTTATGTCCGCGCCCGAGAGGGCGTGGAATCGAACGCAAGCCTTTCAGATCAGCGAGTGGCCTGGGCGGCAAAACCGCTGCTGCTCAGCATCTCGATCTGGAAGCGCTGCTTGATCAACATGTTGCGCAGCTCGCGTGTTTCGAGTTCAAGCTGGCGGATGCGGTCGGCCTGTGTCGCGTCCGTGCCGTACTTGGCCCGCCAGTAGTAGTAGGTCTGCCGTGATATCGAATACTTCTGGCACAGCGCCACAACGGAGGGAGCTTCCTGCGCGTCCATTTCCTGCAGGATGTTCTGAATCTGCTTCGGGGAAAACTGGTTCTTTTTCATCACGGTTCCACGGCTTTGAACAGATTGGCATTCGGCAATCGCTGCCTGAGCGACCTGAAGCCAAGCTTCCCCGGATTCAGATCTCAGATTCGTTAGTCAATATCATTTGGGAATGGTTCCCTGTACCTGCGCGTCGATGACGACTCGCGGTCGGACTACGAGCAATACGCTGCCCAGCCGTTCGGCTATTCCACCCGCACCCAGGCCGTTACGGTCACCGGCTACTACACCGGTGCCGGACGGGATATTCGAGGATGACGAACGGCTCGGCCTCTGGGCGGGGCGGGCGCTACATGCTGCCCGCAACAAGTCCGCGTCCAGGGCGCGCCGTTCGAGAGGCGCGGCGGACGCCTGAACCCGGGTCAGGCCGCAGCGTCGCTGCTGCGATCCCGCCGCAGAAACGCCACCGGTGGCGCCCACTGCTCGCCGGGGCGGCGCTTCTGCGTCACCAGCGTCAGGTCTGAGGGCTTGTAGACGTTGACGTTGTGGGTATTGGGCGTGGTCAGAATGTATTGCGCACGAGTGGCTTCGAGGAAGCCGCCGACCTTGTCGATGTTGAAGATGTCGAGATGCGCGAAGGGTTCGTCGATGAACACGAAGCCGCCGCCGGCGTCCTCATCCATCAGCAGGCTGACCAGCAGGATCATGGACTTCATGACCTGTTGACCGCCTGAGGCCTCGCCGTCGTTGAGGCCGATCATGCCCTTTTGATCGAAGTTGAAGCGCACCGCCAGCGCCGCCTGGGCGAGCTGTACGTCGTCGTTGGCGAGCTGCGGATGTTCGACTTCCACGGCGATGCCTGCGAGTTCACCGAGCGTGCGCAGGTTCTGCGCGTAGCGCCGGATGGTGCCCTTGAGCACGTTGATGTAGCTGCCGCGCGCGCGTTCGGTGGCGGTCTTGGCGCGTTCGAGGTGGACGTACTGGTTGTCGATGGTGCCGGCCAGTTGCTCGTGGTCGCGCGCCAGCTTTTCTTGCTTGGCGATGCAGCTGTCGTCGCGCACGAACTTGCCTTCCTCCAGTCTGGTGCGTTCGCGGTCGATCTCGCGCTCGACTTCATGCACGCTCTCGAACTTCTTGCGCGCTTCATCCAGGGCATCCGGTGTCCGCTTTTCGGCCGGCAACCGCAGGCGTTGCTTGCGCAGTTCGACAATGCGCCGCACCTGCTCTTCGCGGGAATTACCGACGCTGATGGAGAGTCGTTCGATGGCCGTTTCCACCTGCTTCAGTCGCGCGGTCAGTTCGCCACGTTGTTCGCGCACGGCCTGGGCGCGCAGACCGGCTTCGCGTCGCCGTGCCTGCGCATCGGCCAGGGCTTCGGCGGCGGTCTGGGCGCGCGCGGCGCACTGTGGCCCACGCGTTTCGGCATCGGAAAACTCGGCCTGTCGCGCCGCCAGCTCGCGCGCGGCGTCCACGCCGGCAATCAGCATCTGCAGATCGGCGATGCGCTTGAGCGTCTGCTCCAGCGCCGGTTGCACGGCGTCGTGTTCGGCCTGCAATTGAGTCACGCGCTGCTTCATCGGCGCGGCAGCGGCGCGTCCGAAATAGAAATCATTCACGGACACATCGCGCGCGCCGCGCCGTTCGCGGTGATAGCCCTGCGGCGTGATCCAGCTTTGCCGTGCCGGCAGGTCCGCGCCCTCGGCGGCGTCGCGCACGCATTGAATGTCATTAAGCATGCGCGGCAGCCACACCGGCGGTTTGGCGGTGAAGCGCACGCAGGCACCGAGCGATCCGGCCGTGGCCGGCGGCGCCAGCTCGCGGTCCGGCACCACGTAGTGGCGGAACCGCAGTTGTTCGCCGAGCCGCCAGGCGCGCATGCGGTCGTCGGGGTCGTCCAGCAATATGACGTGGCGCAGGCCACGCAGTACCGCCTCCACCGCACCCTGCCAGGCGGGGTCGCTGATTTCGACGATCTCGGCCAGGCCGCAATGTGCGATTCTGGCGTCGGTGAGCGCCGAGCGAAATTGCTCGACCTCACGCGGCGCCAGGCTGCGGCCGCTTTCCAGGGCGGCGATGCGCGCCTTGAGTTCGCTGATGCTTTGCGCCAGTTCGGTTTGTCGGCGCGTCAGCGAAAAGCGTTCCTGCTGGGCTGCGTCGAACTGCGTGCTGGCTTTCTCGACATCGACGCCCGCGGCCTGTTCGCGCGCCATGCTCAACAGGCGCTCCCGTGATTCCAGGGTCTTTTCAATGGCGCCGGCATCGCTACGTGCGGCAATGAAGGCTTCCTGCGCCCTGGACTCGTCATCGATCGCCGCCTCGGTGTCGAGTTCGGCCTGATCTGCGGCCGCGTCGAGTTCGGCGTGGCGGCGCCGCGTGTCATCGTGATCCCGTTCCAGGCGCACGCGTTCGCGGCGCGCGCCCTGCAACTGGCTGCGGCCGGCGCGCACGCCGCCGAGCAGTTCGGCGACGGCGACACGCGGCAGCCATTCGGCCTGCAGATCGGCCAGTTCACGCGTCAGCCGCATCCATTCGTTGAACGAATTGACCTCGGCCTCGGCCTCGCGCAACTGCGTGCCCAGCTGCGCGAGGCGCGTCTTCAGCACTTCCAGTTCGCGCTCCACCGCGAGTTGGTCCTGCTTCGCGGCCTGGTAGTTGTCGAGCACTTCCTGGTCGCCGAACACGTTGAACACCAGTTCGAGCAGCTGGCGTCCGCTGTATTCGCAGAGCTTGTCGGTATGGCCCTGGTCCAGCGCCAGCACGCGCTTGATCGCGCGTGTGAGCCCGGCGTGCTCCAGTTCCGCTTCGTACTGGCGCACGGCTTTCCAGACGATGCGCTCGCTGGTTTCGGCGTCTTCCACCGAGACCGAGCCGGGCGCGATGCCGTAGCGGCGTTCCCAGTCGCCGCCCTTCTTGCGGATATTGCAGAACAGGGTCACGCGCTCGCCGGTGATCGGCCAGAACGCGAGCTGTCCGTTGGGTCGCCTCGGATTGCTGACTTCGGCGCGCAGCCAGGCATAGGGTGCGTCCGAACGCCGCACGTAGCGTTTGTAATCGCGGCCGGAGGAGCAGCCGATCACCAGCAGCGTGCGCAGCGCGTCGAGCAGCGTGGTCTTGCCGGAACCGTTGGGGCCGACCACCGTGACGATGCCGGCATCCAGCGGGATGCCGAAGCGACGCCAGTAGTCCCAGTGAACGACTTCTAGATTGTGGAAGCTGAACATTTTGTCCGTGAGGCGTGGGGCGTCAGACGTCGGCGGCGGGCAGGACATCGGCCAGCTGCGTGCCGAACAGATCGGTGAGCGTGCCGTCGAGCACGCGGCCGGCCATGCGCTCATAGTCGAGTGCCAGATCGAGCAGCGGCCCTTCGACGATCTGGCCGCCACGGCGGTCGATCAGTCGATGTCGCGACAGCACACCCAGACCGATGCTGATGCGTGTCTTGCCGCCGAGGCGGTCGCCGAAATCGGCGAGCAGCGTATTCTCGTTGACGCCGATGCCGAGTTCTGCGCCGGTGGGAATGGGTTTGTCGGTGGCGAACATCTCGCTTTGCGAGATCGAATCACGCGAGGACTTGCGTTCGATCTGGCGTTGTCGCTTGGGCAGGATCAGCAGCGCCCACAGCACTACCAGCAGGGCGATCTGGTCGCGGGCGAGGCCGAGATTGTTCGACAGCCAGGTTTCCTCGCCGCCGAACACGGCCTGTTCCTGCTCTCGCGCCAGACGCACCGAAACGTGCTCCGCGTACGGATGATCGACGAACTCCAGACCGACGGCCGCCAGCCGCTCGCTGAGCTGCTGATAGAACAGTTCGTCGGTCAGCACGCGGCGTACCATCGGGTCGTCGCGGCGCAATACCTGGGCGGCCGCGAGGCGCGCCGCCAGCGTTCGGATTTCAGCATCCATGTTCGGTTTCCGTCAGTTGGCCGGCGCTCATTTCGGCGATGCCGCCGCGCGCGACCTGAACGATGTCGCCGGTCCACTGCGGACGGCGCGGCAGGCGCGCCAGTGCCGCCAAGGGGCCGTCCAGGGTTTCGATGTCGGTATCGCCCAACACCGAAAGCAGCGACAGCCGATAGCTCGATTCCAGATAGTCGCGCGCGGCCACGGCGTCCTGCAGCGGCAGGCCGTCCGGCGCCACGCGCATCGCGTCGAGAAAATCCTCGGCGGCGCTGAAGTCGATGGCCTCCACATCGAGTGTCGCGGTGGTGTTCGCCTCCACCGGCGGCAGCGGTGTCTCGATGCGTTCCGGGATCGCCTTGTCGACGAGTTCGTATTCGGCGATGTCCAGCGCGATGTCGCCAAGCACCAGCGGCAGCGTCGGCACCGCGGACACGGTCTCCGGTGCGCCGACCAGGCCGATCAGCTGGTCGATCGAGCAGGTGCGCAGCCATCGGGTGACGTCCGAGGATGACAGGCCGGTGGTGCCCAGGTGCACTTTCTGGCTTTCGAGTTGGTTGAGCGCTCGCTGGAAGACGCCGCCCATGCGCAGCAGCTCGCTCTGCACCTGGCCGATGCGTTGCGCGACGCGGTGCGAGGCGGCGTCGAGCTCGTCGTTTTCAGTGATCGACTGCAACACCTCGGTGCCCTTGTCGACCCAATCCCAGACCTGCGCCAGCCGCTTCTCGGCATTGCGGATACGCGATTCGGAGCCCGACAGCACGGCGCGTTCGAAATCGTCCTTGAGCTCGGTGAGGCGCGACAATAGGTGCTGAAGCTCATCGGCGGCGACGCGGCCCAGCGCGCCGCTGGCGGCCAGCTGCGAGGCGAGGTAACCGAGCTCGGAGCCTTCGTCGTCGAACTTCAGCAGGGTGTTGACGGCGGCGATCGCCATGCGCCCGGCCGGACTGATCTGATAGCGCAGGGTTTCACTGTCCCACAGCAGCAGCTCGTTCTCGCGCAGGCGCAGCAGGATGGTTTCGAGCTTGCCGGTATCGAGATAGGCCAGGCGCTCGCGCAGCTCGGCCGGCGTCCAGAACGGGGCGTCGCCACGCGCCGCGATTTCGCGCAGCACCAGCAGGCGCGCCATTACGGCCGCCTCGCCGCCATGAAACAGCGTGGTCAAGGCATTCAGCGCAGGCCGGGCGCGCTGCAAGGGCAGCAATGCGGCCACATCGCCGGGTTCGATATGCGGCTGCAGAAAGTCGGCCAGCCGGTCTTCGGTGCTAGGGATGGGTCGGGACATACTCGTGATTCGCACGGTGGCGCGTCCCGGGGGGAACTCGCCTCAAGCCACCTGCGGATGGGCGACTCTAAACCGGCGATTCTACAGGCGCGGGCGTCTGCGCGCCGGGCTACCAGAGCACAGAGAGATTCAGCTTCAGGGCGTTGTCGGAGGTGCGCTGATTGGCTCGGGTCTTGGCCTGCGTCCAGTTCCAGCTCATCGCCAGTGTGGGGTTCACGCCAGGGGCCAGCGTCTGCGCCCAGCGCGTGAAATCCACCGCCAGTCCGAAGCGGTCGGCTTCCTGGCCGATTTCCGGAACGAACCACAGCGGGTCGGCGCCGTGCGCCCAGGTGGCGGATACCGAGACCGTCGGCAAGCGCCGCGTAATCGTGGCGTTGGAGGCGAAATAGGTGTCGCTGTCCGCCATCGGCATGCCCATCGTGTCACCGTCCACCAGTTCGATGGAGGCCCCTGTGGCGGCGTGGCGCACCGCCACCAAGGCCTTGGCCGTCCAGGCGCCCCGTGTCCGGGTTTGCGATAGGCCAAGTTCGTAACTCGGGTCGATATCCGGCTGCATGGAGCCCCCCCCCCACATCGGATCGATCGCGGACAGCTTCACCGCGTTTTCGAGCTGCGGACGCGCCCAGGTGTAGGCCACGCCGTAGGTCTGCGCGGCGAGATCGCTGTAACGGACATCGTCGGACACGACCTGACAATCGCGGCCCGAGATGCGCACCGCCCGCTTGCGATTCGCCCGGCTGGGTGTGGGAACGCCGACCGATCCACGTAGTTCGCAGTCCAGCGCCAGGCTGGAATCCAGACCCGACGAGGCGCCGGCCCATTGCAGGTTGACCATCGCATGCCGTGGCTTCCAGCTCAGGTCGGCAATCTCCCGCTGTTGCTGGGTATAGCCATTGACCGTCCAGAAATCATCGGACTCGTGGGTCACGGCAATCGCCAGCGGCGCGCCGGCCAAAGCCGGCAGCTGCAGACGTACGTTCTGTCCGATGTGCTGGCCGCCAAAACGCTGAGGCTTGTTGAGATTGGCGTATTCGATATCGTCAGCGAAGATGATGTCGCCGGGCGTCAGAGAGTAGCTGGCCATGTAGCTGAGCGGTCCGCTGCCGGACCCTACGTTGAGGTTGCTGGCGAGCCAGGTATCTGCCTGCCGCTGCACCAGTGGCAGCGCGCTGGCAACACTGAACGAGACCGGGCCCACGAGGCGGGCATCGGCTTGGGCCTGTGCGCTGAACAGGCGCTCGTCGGAAAGGTCCTGATAGATGAGGTCGTAGCGGGATTCCCAGGCAGCCGAACCGGGCATCGGCGTACTCGGCGCCGACGCGCATCCCGTAGTGATCAGCGTCAAAAGCACAAAGGCTTGACGCAGGCTCCAGCCTTTCACGTGTTTCCTCGTCACAACAACCCAAAAAAATCCAAGTCGCATAAGTCGCATTGCTTTCCCGACGCACGCAAGAAGCTTGCACGCATGGACGCGGCCGAACTGTGCATCAAGTCCCGAGCTGCAATGGTTCAAGCATGAACGGTTCCAGGCGGGTGAGCCATTTTTGAAGGCACCTGCATCCGGAAGTTCAATCCATTACCGCGGCCGCCGCGATTGCCGCCAGCCATG
Organism: Banduia mediterranea; assembly: GCF_031846245.1. Taxonomy (NCBI): domain Bacteria; kingdom Pseudomonadati; phylum Pseudomonadota; class Gammaproteobacteria; order Nevskiales; family Algiphilaceae; genus Banduia; species Banduia mediterranea. The sequence continues at coordinate 44,116 of NZ_JAVRIC010000007.1, forward strand.
CTCGCGATTCGGGCGCCGGGATTCAAGCCCGCGGTATGCGCCATTCGATACGCGGCACGAACGGATGCCTTCGGCGAATCGCGCCGGCGCGTCTTCAGGCGAGTCGACGGGTGCCCAGCACGATGTCACGCGCGCGCAGATCGGCCAGCAATGCGGCGCCGCCGTCGACCACACTGCGGGGATGCGGGTGCTGCATTTCCACGGCGATGCGATGCATCAGGGCATTGCCGGTATCCGGTTCGCTCTCGATCAGCTCCATCAGGCGCGCCGTGACCGCATTGACTTCCATGAAGCGAACCTTGTCGGCACGGTCGCGATAGACAAGCAGGTAGGTGAGTTGCGCAGGCGCTTGCTGCGGCTGGAAATCCGGCGAGATTTTATGCACCGGCCAGTGGTAGGCCAGTGTCCACACCAGTGGCGACAGTGCCGGCAGCCCCAGCATGGGGTCGCCATCGGGATCGACCTCGACCGCGTCGATTTCGTCCTCGTCGACCAGCAGCGCCATTTCCACCCATTCGTAGTGCGCCAGCTCCGCCAGAAACGGCGGATCGTCCACGCGCGTGCCGGCCTCCGCAGCCAGGTGGTCCGCGAACTCCTCGGCCAGTGCGTACAACTGCGCCGACACAGCGCGGTGGTTCGCGTAGAAGTGGCGAACGCGAGCGTGCCAGGCATCGTCGCCGAGTATCCGGCGCAATACCGGAAAGGCGTTGGCGAGAAAGTCCTGCACATTGTTGTAGAACAGATCGCAGTAGATCTGCAGGCGCCGATCCTCGATGCCTGCGGGCGCCGGATTGGCGGCCGGATCGCGCAGATGCGCGGCAAACTGCATTTGTAGTTCGCGCAGACCGGCAGCTTCAGTCATTCGCCGACTTCCGGGGGGCTTGCTGGCGCGCCTGCAAGCCGCGGATCACGCCGAGTTCGCGCTGCAGCTCTTCCATCGGCGGAATGTTGAAGTCCCGTTCCAACAGCGTCGGTACCGGTCCGAGCAGCGCGTAGGCTTCGTCCAGCAGATCCCAGACCGGGTCGCTGACCGCACTGCCGTGTGTGTCCACGCGCAGGTCTTCCGCCTCCACGTAGTGCCCGGCCACATGGATGTACCGCACGCGCGCCAGCGGCAATCCTTTGAGGAATGCGCTGGCGTCGTAGCGGTGATTGATCGAATTGACCACGATGTTGTTGACGTCCAGCAACAGGTCGCAGTCGGCCTCGGCGAGCACCGCGTTGACGAACGCCAGTTCGCTCATGCGTGCGCCGGGTGCGGCGTAATAGCTGACGTTCTCCAGCGCAATCCGGCGCTGCAGTACGTCCTGAACGATTTTCACGCGGCTGGCCACGTGACGCACCGCCTCCTCCGTGAACGGAATCGGCATCAGGTCATAGAGGTGACCGTCGTCGGTGCAGTAACTGAGATGCTCGCTGTAGTCAGCGATGCCATGCATGTCGAGAAAATTCCTGACCTGATCGATGAACGCCAGGTCCAGCGGATCGGGGCCACCGATCGACAGCGACAGACCGTGGGTCACGAAGTCGTATCGCTCCATGAACTCACGAAATCGACGACCAAGCCGCCCACCGAGTCCCATCCAGTTTTCCGGAGCCACCTCCAGAAAGGCCGGACGGTCGGCCACGGCACAGTCCGCAAGCGGGTCCATCAGGGCCCGCCGCAGACCGAGTCCGGCGCCCGAAACCCGAGCGCCGGAAGCCACCGGACTTACTTGCTGCCGCACTTGGCCTCGCCACATTTGGCTTCGCCATCTTTGTGCTCGGCCTTGTCTTCACCACACTTGGCCTCACCGCACTTGGCTTCCCCGCACTTGGCTTCCCCGCCCTTGTCGGCCTGCGCGATCATGTAGCCGGCGGCCAGATCGCTTGCGGCGAACGGAGAGGCCTGAGCGGCGCTCATGCCGGCCAGACTCAGGGCTGCGGTGCCGAGGGCGACCGCGAGCGGTTTCTTGATCTGCGTCTTCTTCATTTGAATCTCCAGTTTTCCGTCAATTTTCACGTCGATCCCCGGACCGGGGTCGACACAGTTACGTGCGAACCTGCCGATTCAGATGCTTCCACAGCCAGAAATCGAGGCTGAAAAATCGACCGCCGCCCGAAAAAAACAACGATAACAACAAGATAAAGTACGTTACAGCGAATTCGATGCCGTTATTCAGAATGACCAGAGAGCCATGCTCGGTCAGCCATTCGTAATCGCCATGCTCCATCAGGATCGCTTTGGCACGTGACAAGCGTTCGGCCGCTTCCATCGTCCGCTCCGTTGCGAACAAGCCGCCGGGCTCGGCTATCGCAAGCCAGCCGTTGCCCCAATGCACGGTGGCAGCCGCCACGAGCATCGTCGCCATCAAAGGCAGGCTGATCCAGCGTACGCCCAAGCCCAGCAGCAACAATACTGCGCCACCCAGCTCAGTGGCCATTGCCAGCGCAGCCATCAACCAGGGGAACGGCAGGCCAAGGCCCCAATCCGCATTTCCGAACCACTCCACCGTGGAATCGAAATGGGCCAGTTTGGAGCTGCCTGCCATCCACATCACCGGCGCCAGGTAGAGCCGGAACGCGAGTGGAGCGAGGCCGTCCGCAATGCGGGTCCGGTCGAGCGCTGCTCGAACGGGTGCCATCAGCGTGGGCTTGTCGTTGCCTGGATTGGTTGTCGTGTCCATGACAAGCAGCGTAGACGGCCCAAGGCAAGCCGCCTGCGCCCCGAGGTTCCGAAAATGTGTCTGATCGTCCAGAAGCCCTGCCGGACCAGGACGCAAAAAACGGTATCATCCGCATCCTTCATTGCCCGCCCGGCGCAGCGCAACGCAACGCAACGCAAAACGGGCCTATAGCTCAACGGTTAGAGCAGGGGACTCATAATCCCTTGGTTCGAGGTTCGAATCCTCGTGGGCCCACCATACAATCTCAGATTATTGTTTTTGAAGTATATTTTTCGCTGAAAGGCCCGCAAAGGCCGCACTTTGCGGGCCTTTCGCAAGTCGACTTGGCCCTCGGAGACACTTCAGCCGGCAGCTCCGAGCACTTCCCATAGCTCCGTCTCCGTTTTCGCATCGCGACGACCTGACCTTGCCCTCGAATTCCGTACCCCATAACCGAGGTCATGAGCTGGCTTGTTTGGTCTGGTCGGTCAGCCAGTGTTGCTCGAACTGCATCGGGGTGACGTAGTTCAAGGTGGAGTGTAATCGGGACGGGTTATACCAGAGCAGCCAGGCAATCGTTTCATCCCTGGCATGGCGGCGAGTAATGAAGCCTTGACCGTGCAGCCGTTCCACCTTCAGTGAGCCGAACAGCGTTTCGCTGCAGGCATTGTCCCAGCAGTTGCCACGCCGACTCATGGAAGCGGTGATGCCGTAGTCCTTGAGCACGTCTCGGAAATCCTCACTGGCGTATTGGCTGCCGCGGTCACTGTGAAAAATCAATCCGGCGTCCTTGTCGGGATGGCGCTTGAACCATGCCATGCGCAGTGCATCGATCACGAGGTCGCGGGCCATGTCCGCACGCATCGACCAACCCACGACCTGACGGCTGAACAGGTCGATCACCACGGCCAAGTACAGCCAAGCTTCGTCGGTGGGAATGTAGGTGATGTCGCCCACCCAGACCGTGTCCGGCTCGGCCATGGTGAATTGGCGGTCGAGCAGATGTTGCATCCTCGACCTTCCGTTCCCTTCGCCGGTGCCGCGTGGTGTATCGGTCCAAAAGATCAGCTCGGCGCTCACCGGCTTGCTGTCGGTGTCCTTGAGCTGCCCTTGCCGGTTCGCCTTGACCCAGTTGAACAGCGTCTGCTCAACGTGACCCAGCGTCTTGGCCACCGAGGCTTGGCTTTGACCACCCTCGACCACGCACCGCCTCTTGCTTGAATTCAAGCGTATAGCGCGCCCGTGTTGTCTTGGTCTTGCGTGGATTGAATCACACGGCAAGGGATACGTTTTTCGCGGGCAAGGTCACAGCCAGGTAGCAGGGGGTGAGTAGTTCGGCGGGTAGAATTATTCCTCTACCCGCCTCCTACCCGATAGAGGCCGCCAGGCCTCACGCAGCGTCGAGCTTGTTCAGAAGCGGGCACGCACGCCCAGGCGCACATCCTCCAGGGTGATGTCGCCACCATCTGCATCGAGCTCGGTATAGCGGTAGTCCGCGAACAGCGCGAAAGTGCTGTCGATGGAGTAGTCGCCACCCACCAGGAACTCGAAGCCGTCGGCTTCATCGACGTCGACATAGCCGACTTCGGCCACGATGCCGAAACGGCCGTTTTCGCCGCGCACACCGCCGTGGACGCCGTAGCCGTTCTGATCGTCGTCGCCATCGTCAAACTGCACGAACTCGCCGCGGACGTACCAGATCGGCAGGGCATCGGTGGTGAAGCGGTAGCCGGCGCCGGCGCGAATCTGATCGAGATCGCCGGCATCGTCGTATTCCACACTTTGGTATTCGCCGGTGAAGAAGGCCTGATCGGTGAACTGGAACTCGCCCTTGATGCCGTATCCGTCGCCGTCGTCCGATGCTTCACCGCCGGCGTCGGCGTCAATCTCGATATCGGCGCTGGGAATGTAGTAGATGTCCAGATTGTTGGTGGTGGCGGCGAAGCTCAGGGCCGGTGCCAGGCTCAGCGACAGTGCAGCCGCGATAGGTGCCAGTTTCATGTGCTTGTTTTCCTGTTGTCAGTTTGGGGATACGCCGCTTCTGTGGCGACGTGGCGCCAGTATAGAACGGCCTGCTTTAAACGTTGTTGACATCGAAATACCCGCTCGGCGTTCAGCCACGCGTGCAGCGCAAGCCCGGACAGCGACCGGCTCTGGCGCAAGAAAAAGCCCCGCCAGCGCAGGGCTTTTCACATCCACGAATCACAGCCGGCTGGCGCTTACTCGTCGAGGAAGCTGCGCAGGTAGTTGGCGCGGCTCGGGTGACGCAGCTTGCGCAGGGCCTTGGCCTCTATCTGGCGGATCCGCTCGCGCGTCACGTCGAACTGCTTGCCGACCTCTTCCAGCGTGTGGTCGGTATTCATGTCGATACCGAAACGCATGCGAAGTACCTTGGCCTCGCGCGGCGTCAGGCTCGCCAGAATCTGATGCGTGGCCTCGCCCAGCGACTCGGTGGTGGCCGATTCCACCGGTGAGATCGCGTTGCCGTCCTCGATGAAGTCGCCCAGATGCGAATCCTCGTCGTCGCCGATCGGGGTTTCCATGGAGATCGGCTCCTTGGCGATCTTGAGCACCTTGCGAACCTTGTCCTCCGGCATCTCCATCTTCTCGGCCAGTTCGTCGGGCGTGGGCTCGCGGCCCATCTCCTGCAGCATCTGGCGGCTGATGCGATTGAGCTTGTTGATCGTCTCGATCATGTGCACCGGAATGCGGATGGTGCGGGCCTGGTCGGCGATCGAACGCGTGATCGCCTGGCGAATCCACCACGTCGCATAGGTCGAGAACTTGAAGCCGCGGCGGAACTCGAACTTGTCCACCGCCTTCATCAGGCCGATGTTGCCTTCCTGAATCAGGTCCAGAAACTGCAGGCCGCGGTTGGTGTACTTCTTGGCAATCGAGATCACCAGTCGCAGGTTGGCCTCGACCATTTCCTTCTTGGCGCGGCGGGCCTTGGCCTCGCCCATCGCCATGCGACGATTGATGTCCTTGATCTCCTCGACCGTCAGCAGGCAGTCGGCCTCGATCTGCTGCATGCACTTCTGCAGTCCGATGATTTCGCCACGACGTTCGTTGATCGACGAGGAATACTTTTTCTTGGAGCGCACCAGCCGCTCGACGAAACCCTCGTCGCTTTCGGCGCGCAGAAACTTTTCGATGAATTCGGTGCGCGGCACGCCGCAATCGACCACGCAGATGCGCATGATCTGGCGTTCGAGACGACGAATCTCGGTGATCTTCGCGCGCAGATTGGTGGCAACCTCGTCGACGATCTTCGGCGAGAGCTTGAAGCGCATCAGGTGGTAGGCCACCTCGTCGCGATACTTCTCGGTCTTCTCGTCACCGGAACCGCGCTTCTCCAGCGCTTCCCAGGCCTGGTCGTAGAGCCGCTGCATTTCGGCGAAGCGCTCGGCGGTGACCACCGGATCGGGTCCGGTCGGTGCATCACTGCTGTCGTCGTCGTCGTCGTCGCTGTCGTCGTCCGAATCATCGTCGCTGTCATCGGTCGACGAGGTCTCCGCAGCCGGAGTGTCGTTCGGGCCGGCGCCTTCCGGATAGCCGGTTTCCGGATCGATGAAGCCAACCACAACATCGGCGAGACGCTTCTTGCCTTCCTTCACCATGTCGAAGGCTTCGAGCAGAATGGCGACCGTTTCCGGGTACTGAGCCATCGCGTAGAGGGCTTCGTTGAGGCCTTCCTCGATGCGTTTGGCGATGCGGATCTCGCCCTCGCGGTCGAGCAGTTCGACGCTGCCCATCTCACGCATGTACATGCGCACCGGATCGGTGGTGCGGCCGAACTGGTCATCAAGCGCAGCCAGCGCAGCGGCGGCCTCGTCGATCTCCTCTTCGTCCTCACCCGCGTTGACGGTGGCCGCCAGCAGCAGCGTGTCTTCGTCCGGGGTTTCCTCGTGCACCGTGATGCCCATGTTCTGGAGCATGCTGATGACGTCGTCGATCTGTTCGGAATCGACGATTTCAGGAAGGTGGTCCGCCACTTCGGCGTAGGTCAGATAACCCTTCTCCTTGCCCTGGGCAATGAGGAGTTTCATCTGGGATTGTTTTTCGACGCTCATAGAAGTCCGACGGATAAGAGAGGGCGCGGAACCTGACATTGTAACGATGTCGTCGGTTTTTCGCTTGGAAAGGATGGCGGGGCTTGAACCGCTTCATGGGTCCAAGCTCCCACCGATTCAAGGTTTGACGTGAATCACGCGCGGCGTGACGCCGACCTACCCTCGCCCGCTTGCGGGAGTAGTGGTGGCTGAGGGGGAACGGCCGTGTCGCAGGCGATTCATTCTGCAGGGTGGCGCTTGCGGCATGGCCGTCAGACAGGACGATCCAGGCTTTGTGCCGCGCGTGAGGCAGTCAATTCTCGTAGCTCCGCAAGCTCGCCGGCGCTGAGCTCGCGTTGGCGGGCGATTTCGAGCAGTTCGCTGGCACGCTGACGGCGGGCCTGAGTCCGCAGACGCTCGAATCCGTCGTTGAATTCGGACACCATTGCGGCTTCACTGCCGAAGATGCGGGACTCTGGGGGCGGAATCTCGCCGAGCAGCTTCGCCTCGGTCGGATCGTCCCAGGTGGACGTCAGCGCGGCCGCGTTCTGCTCGGGATGGTCGTGGAAGTATTCGACCACACGCAGCAGTAGCGGCAGGCCCGGTTCGTCCAGGCTGTGAAGTTCGCCGAAGCCCTGAATCGAACTGGCCAGTGCCGGCCGATCCAGGACCAGTTGCAGCAGTCGCAGAACCGGCCCCTTGAGCATGCGACGGTCCTGATGGTTGTTGTCGGAGCCCTCGCCGCCACCGCGGCCACCCAGCATCGCCTCCACGTCCGCGCGCGGCATTCGCACAATGGGCACGATCGCATCGACCAGCGTCGTGCGCAGCGTCGCACCGACCATGCGCTCGAAGTACGGCTTCAGCTCGGCCGCGAAGCGAGCACGCCCATCGATGTTCGACAGCTTGCTGCGCTTCGAAAGTTCGTTGATCAGGAACTGAGTCAGCGGTACCGCCTCGTCCACGCGCTGGCGGAAGGCCTCGGCGCCGATTTCCTGCACCAGGGAGTCGGGATCCTGTCCCTCGGGCAGGAACATGAACGCCGCCTCGCGGCCGTCGTTGACCTCCGGCAGCGCCTGCTCCAGCGCGCGCCAGGCCGCCGAGCGACCGGCTCGGTCACCGTCGAAACAGAACACGACGCGCGAGGTGGCGCGGTACAGCAGCTTGAGATGGTCCTGGGTGGTTGCGGTGCCGAGCGTAGCTACCGCCTCGGGGATGCCGGCCTGAGCCAGCGCCACCACATCCATATAGCCTTCCACCACGAGCAGGTAGGCGGGATGCGCCACCGCCTGTCGCGCTTCGTACAGGCCGAACAGATTGCGGCCCTTGTGGAACAGCACGGTTTCCGGCGAGTTGAGGTATTTGGCCGGGTCATTGCCGAGGGTGCGTCCCCCGAAGCCGATGACGCGGCCGCGCGTGTCGCGGATCGGGAACATGATGCGGTTGCGGAAGCGGTCGTAGGCGCCGCCCTGATCCTTCTCGATCAGCAGCCCGGCTTCGATGGCATGCCGCGGATCGGGCAGCTGGCGGGTCAGCGCGTCCCAGGATTCCGGCGCGTATCCGATGCCGAAGGTCTTGGCGGTTTCGCCCGAGACGCCGCGCTTCTTCAGGTATTCGACCGCCTGAGGCGCCTCGCGCAGCTGCGCGCGGTACACGCGGTCGGCAAAGGCCAGCGCATCCAGCGGCCCCTCCAGCACGGCCCTGGATGGCCCGGAGCTGCCGACGCGCGGTACCTCGACGCCAGCCTGACGGGCCAGCTCCTCCACGGCTTCCGGAAAGCTCAGCCGTTCGTACTCCATGAGGAAGCTGATCGCGGTGCCGCTGCGCCCCGAGCTGAAGTCGAAGAACATCTGTTTCGCCGGAGAGACGAAGAACGAGGCCGATTTCTCGTTGGTGAACGGCGACAGGGCCTTGAACTCGCGGCCGGCGCGTTTGAGTTCCAGCCGCGAACCGATCACCTCCACGATATCGACACGGGCAATCAGATCCTGGATGAAGCTGTCTGGAATACGTCCGCTCATGTCGGAAGCTTACGCCGCCGCGGGCCCCGAACCTGGGGTTCTCAGCCCAGGCGCGCCTTGATGCGGCCCGACAGTGCGCCCATGTCGGCCCGCCCGGCGACGCGCGGCTTGATCCAGCCCATCACCTTGCCCATGTCCTTGGCCGATTCGGCACCGGTTTCGGCGATGGCCTGCTCGACCATTGCGGACAGGGCCTCCTCGGACAGCGGCTGCGGCATGTAGTCCTTGATCTGCTCGATCTCGAAGGCCTCCTGCTCCGCCAGTTCCGGGCGGCCGCCGTCGTTGAACTGCTGGATCGAATCGCGGCGCTGTTTGATCATCTTCTCGACGATGGCCACGATCGCGGCGTCGTCGAGTTCGATGCGTTCGTCCACTTCGCGCTGCTTGATCGCTGCCTGCAGCATGCGGATCACGCCCAGACGCGCCTTGTCGCCGCCACGCATGGCGGTCTTCATGTCTTCGGTGATGCGGGACTTGAGCTCGGACATCGGCCTGGACCTCTTAAGATTCAAAACTTGATCGGCAGGAACACAAAAACCGGACGCAAGCGCCCGGTTTTCGCGTAGTGGGAAGGCCGCGATGCCCGCGGCCCGACCGCGTACCGCCTCAGTACATGCGCGTGCGGCGCGACACGTCGCGGGAAACGCGCTTCAACTGGCGTTTCACAGCGGCGGCACGCTTGCGCTTGCGCTCCTGGCTCGGCTTTTCGAAGTATTCGTGCTTGCGGACATCGGTGAGGACACCGGCTTTCTCGCAGGTGCGCTTGAAACGGCGCAGGGCAACTTCGAACGGCTCGTTTTCGCGGACGCGGACGCTAGGCATTCACAACTCTCACTTGGCAACGGGTTTCGTTGCTTAGGGGAAAATGGGCCGCGATTTTAGGGGCTGGGCAAGTTATACACAAGCCCTTTGTCGAAAGGCCGCCTGCGCTGATGCACAATGCCGCGGCCGATGAGCGCCTCTCTGCCAAAAACCGCCCCCGTTCTCGCCCTGGAAACCTCCTGCGACGAAACCGCCGTGGCCATTTACGACGGTGGTCTGCGTGCGCATGCCCTGCATTCGCAGGTCGCGCTGCATGCCGAATATGGTGGCGTCGTGCCGGAACTGGCTTCCCGCGATCACGTGCGTCGTGTCGCGCCGTTGTTGCGGCAGGTGCTGGACGAAGCGGGTTTGGGGACGCGCGATCTGGCCGGTGTCGCCTATACCGCCGGACCCGGCCTGATCGGCGCGCTGATGGTCGGCGGCGCCACCGCTGCCGGCATCGCACTGGCGCACGGCCTGCCGCTGATACCGGTGCATCACATGGAGGCGCACCTGCTGGCGCCGATGCTGGAAGATCGTCCGCCGGCCTTCCCGTTCGTGGCGCTGCTGGTGTCCGGTGGCCACACGCTGCTGGTCGACGTACGCGGCGTCGGTGACTACCGCCTGCTCGGCGAAAGCCTTGATGATGCGGTCGGCGAAGCCTTCGACAAGACCGCCAAGTTGTTGGGCCTGCCGTATCCCGGCGGCCCCGAGCTGGCGCGACTGGCCGAGTCCGGCCGCGAGGGACGTTTCCGCCTGCCGCGGCCGATGACGGACCGGCCGGGTCTGGATTTCAGTTTCAGCGGACTCAAGACGGCGGTGCTGACCAGTTTGCCCAAGGCGGCCAGTGACGCCGAGCGCGCCGATCTGGCACGCGCTTTCGAAGAAGCCGTGGTCGATACGCTCTGTATCAAGTGCCTGCGCGCCCTGGAGGCCACCGGCTATGAACGGCTGGTGGTGGCCGGTGGCGTGAGCGCCAATCTGCGCCTGCGCGCCAGTTTGCGGGAGAGGACGCGGGCGCGCGGAGCGGAAGTGTTCTTCCCGCGGCAGGCCTTCTGTACCGACAATGCGGCGATGGTGGCTCTGGTCGGCTGGATGCGTCGCGCCGAAGGCAGTCCGGCAGTGGCAGCGCTGGAAGTGCGTGCGCGTTGGCCCCTGTCCGAACTGTGTCCGGTGCAGCGCCGGCCCGAAACGATGGAACAAGAGACAATCCCATGAGCGACGTCGTGCTGATCGAGGACCTGACGGTCGAATGCATCGTCGGTCTCTACGAATGGGAGCAGCAGCTGCCGCGCAAGCTGGTGATCGGTTTGGAGCTGGGCGTCGACAATCAGCGCGCCGCCGCCAGCGACGCGATGGAAGACAGCGTGGACTACGGTGCCGTCTGCGAACGCGTCACCGCAATCTGCAAGGCTACGCACTATCGCCTGATCGAAACCCTGGCCGAACACATCGCGCGCGACCTGCTGGGCGAGTATTCGCTGCTGGGCTCGGTGCAACTGACGATCCGCAAGCCCGGCGCCGTCACCGTGGCGCGCAACGTGGGCATTCGTATTCGGCGCGAACGTTGAAACGGCGTTAGAAGGCTCGGAAAGAATGTCCGCTTCTTTTGAACTTGTAGCAATGATCGTGGGCGGAGCCACCGCCTCAGCTCTTGTTGGCTTTGCGCAGGGATATTTAGATGCGAAGAAGAACAAGGGTCGCAAAGAAACGATTGAGGAGCGCATTTCGAAACTGACTGGGGCGCTCAAAGACTCCAGTAGGCTTGTGGCTGAAATAGAGTCAGAGATTGAAACTCGCAAACAACTTGTCGAAGAGCTGCAGGAAGACGCCGAAAAGCATCGCAAGCTGATATCCATGAATGAGGAGCAGGTACAGGCCATCGCTCAGGTGCTCGGCGGCGAATTGAGGAAGGAATCCAAGAAGTCCTTTTGGAAAGGAGTAGGGGTTAATTTCATTTTCTTCCTACTCGGGGCATCTGCTTCCTGGCTCTTTTCTAGATGAGTAACCTTCTAACAATAGTTGCACGCCGACGTCCCAGCCGCCGCTTCGCGGCAACTGGGCCGCGGGTGAACTTGGGCGTTATGCGTTACGACACGGAGTTCGGTCGTCCCAAGTTCAACGGTTGCCGGTGCGCCGAGAAGCGGCAGGTGGATGCTCCGTTGGAGCATCTGATTCGGGGTGAATCGTAACCTGCTCCGCTGCCTCCAAAATGGTGCGGAGCGCTTGATTGACCGCAGCGCTGGTTGGAAACGCGGTGGCGATCTCGGACTCCAGAACGACGATATTGGACGCAGTCGCAGCGCGAGCGGCATATTTCCCGCGTTGAAAGCCGCCGGGAAAATCCGAACGCTTGTACTCGTTGCGGAGGGTGTCTTTGGAGGAACTAGCTTTCTTCATAGAGCGTCCTTTCCCGTCTGGTTCCGACGCTAAGTCCTTGATCCGCCGTTCGACAAACGCCTATTTCCGCCTTTGGGGGCGGCGAACTGTCGAACTCGGGTGCGCCCGTGATTGACAAGGGGGCGAAGAAGACAGTGGCAGCTTCCGGAAAGCCAATTCCATGTTCCTCAAGATTGCTCTTGGCCTTCTTCTCGTCCCAGGTGAAGTTCATGCATTTCAGCATATGTCCCGCTTTCGATCGAAGGATCACCGACGGTGCATGCGCTCGCCAGAACAACGATCAAAACGCATCATCCGCCGTTTCGCGGCTGAACCACATCGCGGTGAAGCTCAGTAGGGCCGCGCCGGCCAGGTAATAACCGACGAATTGCAGGCCATAGTTCGTGGCCAGCCAGGTGGCGATATACGGCGCCAGCGAGGCGCCGACGATACCGGCCAGATTGAAGCTCAGCGACGAGCCGGTGTAGCGCACGGCGGTGGGGTACAACTCCGACAGGATCGTGCCCAGTGGCCCATAGGTCATGCCCATCAGCGCCAGACCGATGACCAGGGTGATCGTCATGCCGATCAGGCCGCTGTTGAACATCGGCGCCATCACCAGTCCGAAGGCGGCGATGGCGGCCGACACGGCCAGCAAGGTACGGCGGCGGCCGTAACGGTCCGCCAGCCTGGCCGACCACGGGATCGTCGCGGCAAAGAACAGAATCGCGAACAGCTGGATCATCAGGAACTGCTGGCGCGGTACCCCAAGCGCGCCGGTACCCCAGGACAGCGCGAACACCGTCATCAGATAGAACAGCACGAAGGTAGCCACCGCGATGAGGGTGCCGAGCAGCAGAGCCTTCGGGTGGTCGCGCAACACACCCAGGATCGGCACGCTACGGCGTTCGTGGGCGTCCAGAACCTTCTGGAACACCGGCGTTTCGGTGATTTTGAGGCGAACGTAAAGCCCCATGAACACCAGCACCGAGCTGGCGAGGAACGGAACGCGCCAGCCCCAGGCGAAGAACTGCGCATCGCTGAGACACTCGGACAGCAGCAGAAACGAGCCGCCCGAGCAGATGAAACCCAAGGGCGCGCCGAGTTGCGGGAACATGCCGTACCAGGCCCGCTTGCCGGGCGGGGCGTTCTCGGTGGCCAGCAGCACCGCACCGCCCCATTCGCCGCCGAGACCCAGGCCCTGACCGAAGCGGCACAGCGCCAGCAGGATCGGTGCCGCGGTGCCGATCATGGCGTAGGTCGGCAGCAGTCCGATCGCGATGGTGGACAAGCCCATGGTCATCAAGGCGGCGACCAGCGTGGCCTTGCGGCCGATCCGGTCGCCGAAATGACCGAACAGCGCGGAGCCGACGGGACGGGCGAAGAAGGCGATGGCGAAGGTGGCCAGCGACGAAAGCATCGACGAGGCGGGGTCGCTGGCCGGAAAGAACAACGCCGGAAACACCAGCACCGCCGCCGTTGCGTAGATGTAGAAATCGAAGAACTCGATGGTGGTGCCGATCAGGCTGGCGAAGAGCACCCGCCCCGGCGAATTGACCGCGCCGGCGGTGTCTGGTCGTTCGGTCATGCGCTATCCCCGGATGCCTGGCGCGCGCCTTGAATGAGGGCGGCCGCGCGCGAGACGGCGATTGTGCAAGAGCGCTGGGATGCATGCCACAGGCGGCGGGCGTTCAGCGTGAACGCGGGCCCCGAAACCAGTAGACCCAGGCCCAGACCGTTTGCTGGCCGACTTCCACCGGCGCGCGCTGCCTGGAGTAGCGGCCGTAGCGAGGATTGCCGGGGCGGCAGTCCTCGTACCGATCGAGCCGGTACAGGCTGCGGCGCGGGGCGAGCAGCTGATACAGCTGTCCGTGGAGACGCTTGCGGGGATGCGGGCGGGCGCCCGGATAGCGCCCGGCGGGAACACGCTCGCCGCTGGCGGTGGCGGGTCCGAGCCATCGCGCCGGACGCAGCAGGCGATGCGGTCGCGCATGCGGTCCGCTGCCGCAGAGGCTGCCGTAGACGAACAGCCGATGCAGGGAGTCAGCCTTGCCGGGCGAGCCAGGCATCGACGAATGCCGCGAGATCGTCGTGTATCGCGACCGGACCGAAAGCGGCATCGAGCCCGGCTTCAGTGTCCCGGCCGTTGCCGGTACGCACCAGATTCGCTTGCACGCCGGCGTTTCTGGCGGCCTCAAGATCGCGCAGGGAATCGCCGACCATCGGCACGTCTTCTGGCGCGGCCTGGGCGCGGCGCAGGATGTCCAGCAGCATGCCGGGTTCGGGTTTGCGCATCGGGCTGCCTTCGCCCGGCAGATCGGGCGCATAGGCGATGCCGTCGATGCGGCCGCCGACTTCGGCCACGGCGCGCCGCATGCGGTCATTGATCGCGAACAGACCGTCGAAGTCGATCAGACCGCGACCCACCGCCGACTGATTGGTGGCGATGAACACGCGAATGCCGGCCTGCGTCAGGCGCGCGATGGCTTCAAGGCTGCCGGGAATCGGCTGCCATTCGGCCACCGACCTGATGTAGTTCGGCGAGTCTTCGTTGATGACCCCATCGCGGTCGAGAATGACCAGTTTCACGCGCAGCCTCCGTGGCGGCAGAGCGCCCTATTCTGCCGCAGCACCGCCAGCCGTGGATGCCGGTGTATCGGAGTTCCGGGCGAGTGTGCCGAGAGTCCTGAGGTCGGCCAGCAGACGTTCGCGTGTAGCCTGGGTCTGCGCGGCCACAATCGTGATCAAGGCGATGTCGCCGGAGCCAGTGGTGGTCGCGACAAAGCCGGCGAGCAGCTCGCCGCCGCCTTGTCGCGCGATTGTGCAGAAGCGCAGGGCCACTTCCGCGACTTCGTTGTCACCGCCGTGGCAGTTCTGATGGTCGAGTGATTGCTCGATCGCCATCTGCGCGATTCGGGCGTCCAGCCACTCCAGCGCCACCGCGTCGCTCGGCGTCGGCGGATACAGCGTGACCGACATCCGGTCGGCCGCCGAGTCGCCCTGCCATTGCAGTTGCATCGGGTCTTTCGCGGTTTGCGTCCAGCCGTCGCCGAGAGGCGGGATCGGCGACTGCGCCGCCAGCGGATCGCTCAGCAGCACGAGCAGGCTCGCGAGGGCCACGATGTGGCGCATCAGCCCGGCAGCAGACTCAGATCCGCGACTTCACGGCACAGCGCGTCGAGCGTCGCCAGCAGCGCCAGCCGGTTGCGTTTCACGGCCTCGTCATCGGCCATCACCATCACCGCGTCGAAGAAGCGGTCGACCGGAGCGCGCAGGGCCGACAACGCATTCAGCATGGCCGGGTAATCATTGGCGGCTCGCAGGGGGACCAGCACTGCCTCGACACGTTCGAGTTCCGCCAGCAAGGCGTGTTCGGTGTCGCTTTCGAACAGGCTGGCCGCAATGGTGCCGGATTCACCGTGTCCGGCTTGCCGCAGGATATTGCGCGCCCGTTTGTCGGCGGCTGCCAGACTTTGTGCGGCCTCGCTGCCGGCAAAGGCACGCAGGCTGCTCAAGCGGCGCTCGAAGTCCAGTGGCACCGAGGCGCCGGTGACGCGAACTGCATCGAACTGCTCGATTGTGGCGCCGCGATCCGTGCAATAGCCGCGAAGTCGCTCGACCACGAAGGTCCACAGCGCGTCCAGTGTCTCGTCATCGCGCTGGCCAGCGGGCTGCAGTTGCAGCGCCCGATCGAGCAGGCCGCGCAGATCCACTTCAAGTCCGCCCTCCACGCAGATGCGCAGCGCGCCCAGCGCCGCACGACGCAGCGCGTAGGGGTCCTTGCTCGCCGTGGGTTTCTGGCCGATGGCGAAGATCCCGGCCAGGGTGTCGAGCCGGTCCGCCAGTGCCAGCACGCAGCCTTCGCGCGTGGCGGGAATCGAGGTGCCCTGCTGGGCCGGCAGATATTGATCACGAATCGCCGCCGCCACCGCCGCTGATTCGCCGCCGGCGCTCGCATAGTAGGCACCCATCAGCCCCTGCAATTCGGGGAATTCGAAGACCATGCGCGTCACCAGGTCGCACTTCGCGAGGGCCGCGGCACGCTCGCAGATGGCGATATCCGCGTTACATTCTGTGGCGATCAGCGCGCAAAGCGATCGAACGCGCGACATCTTGTCGCCCACCGAACCAAGGTCCTTCTGGAACGTCACGCTGCCCAGCCGTGTCGCGTAGCGATCCAGCGGCTGCTGGCGATCCTGTTCCCAGAAGAACATCGCGTCGGACAGGCGC
This sequence comes from Banduia mediterranea, assembly GCF_031846245.1. Taxonomy (NCBI): domain Bacteria; kingdom Pseudomonadati; phylum Pseudomonadota; class Gammaproteobacteria; order Nevskiales; family Algiphilaceae; genus Banduia; species Banduia mediterranea. The sequence continues at coordinate 60,244 of NZ_JAVRIC010000007.1, forward strand.
GGTCGTACCACGCGCTCGTTGCCGGCAATGACCTGGTCGACGTCTCGGGACATCAGATTCGCCACGGTGATGAACACCGGCTTGAGGTAGCCGGCCGCAGACGCCATCTGGCCCTCGACCGATGCCTGATCGGAAAACACCGTGAAATAGCGTTGATTGGTCTCGACCGTGGAGACGATCACTTCCGGCGGCAGCACCAGGAAACGATCCTCGATGCGTCCGGCGATCGCCACCGGATACTCCACCAGCGCGGCGACCTCCGCCAGCAGATCCTCGGTGATGCGGGCATGGCCACCGGCTGCGCTGGCCAGGACTTCGACCTGGCCGCGAATATCCTGAATCCGGCGCGACAGATCCGGCTGAACGTAGGCCGCTTCCAGAGCGGCCACATAGTCCGCCGGCGTGTCCAGCTCGATCGGCTCGGGCGCATGAAAGCGGTGTCCGTAAGTAGTCCGCCCCGATTTCAGGCCGAATCGGCCCAGCGGCACCACGGCCCCGCCATGCAGGCACAGCAGCCATTTCACCGGCCGCACGAAGGTTTCGTCGCCACCGCCCCAGCGCATGCGCTGGGGCGCCAGCGCGTCCATCAGCTTGAGGCATTCCTCGAAGATCGCCGGCAGCAGCTCCGCCGTCGCTTTGCCGGGCTCGGCCTTGCGGAACACCAGATAGCCGTCTTCCTGCGCCAGTGCAGCCACGTCGGCGGCGCAGGAGCGAGCAAAGCCCTCGGCGGCCCTGGTCGGCGCTCCGTCCTTGAACGCGGCGGCCAGCGCCGGGCCCTTGCGCTCGATCGTCTGGTCCGGTTGCTGTTGCGCCACCGCCTCGACGATTACGGCAATCCGGCGCGGTGTGGCATAGGTCTGCGCTGCGCCATGTGCGACCGAGCGGCGGCCCAGACCGTCGCCCAGGCCTTTGGCCAGTGCCGCGGCGAGCGGCGCCACATAGCGGGCCGGGAGGTCTTCACAACCGATTTCGAGCAGCAGCGCAGGCGCTTGCGTCATGGGATCAGGGGCAGCATGGAAAACGAGGCTCGCGATTGTCCCGGAAGCGCGGTGCCGCGCCAAGCCGGCGAACATTGAGCAGGCGCCCCCGAAATCCCGGATCATTTGAAAGTTCTATCATTCTCCGGATGACAATCAATTATATGAATGCTCTTCGCGGGTCCGGACTGGCGCTGTGCTTACCCACCAACGGCACGACACCGAGGAGATTCCCCAATGACCAAGACGACATTGTCCACCGCATCCGGCGTGCCGGTACCGGACAACCAGAATTCCACCACCGCCGGCCCGCGCGGCCCGGTCTTGTGGCATGGCTCAGGCGACGGCGCGAACCTGATCGACCATTGGAAAGCCCAGTTTTTCGCGAGCGGCGTAGTAGGCCTCGGCGCAGGCGCGCGTCAGCGTGCGCACGCGCAGGATGTACGCCTGCCGTTCGGTGACCGAAATCGCGCCGCGCGCGTCGAGCAGGTTGAACGAATGGCTGGCCTGGATGGCGCGTTCGTAGGCGGGCAACGGCAACGCGGTCTCCAGTGCGAGCAGCCGCAGACATTCGGCTTCGGCCCCATTGAAGCGTTCGAGCAGCACCCCGGTGTCGGCGTGTTCGAAGTTGTAGGCCGATTGTTCGACTTCGTTCTGGTGATACACGTCGCCGTAGGTGACGATGTGGCCGCCAGCGTCGGACCACACCAGATCATAGACGCTTTCCACACCCTGGATGTACATCGCCAGGCGTTCCAGTCCATAGGTGATCTCGCCCGAGACCGGCTTGCACTCGATGCCGCCCACCTGCTGAAAGTAGGTGAACTGCGTGACTTCCATGCCGTTGAGCCAGACTTCCCAGCCCAGGCCCCAGGCGCCGAGCGTCGGCGATTCCCAATTGTCCTCGACGAAGCGGATGTCATGCGTCAGCGCATCGAAGCCGAGTTCGCGCAGCGAATCCAGATAGAGATCCTGAATGTTCGGCGGGCTCGGCTTCATCAGCACCTGAAACTGATAGTAATGCTGTAGCCGGTTCGGATTGTCGCCGTAGCGGCCGTCGGTGGGGCGGCGGCTCGGTTGCACATAGGCGGTGTTCCACGGTTCCGGGCCGATCGAACGCAGAAAGGTCGACCAGTGAAACGTGCCAGCGCCAACCTCCATGTCCATGGGCTGCACGATCACGCAGCCCTGTTGGGCCCAGAAGTGCTGCAGTCGGAGGATCAGTTCTTGAAAGCTCATTTCGAGTCGACGTTTTCAGGCGGTATTGCAAAACGCCGCGAGTATAAAGGAGCCTGCGGGGTGTCAGCCCTCGCAGCGCATTCGCACCAAAATGATGCGCACGCCCAAGTTTGGGGCGTGCGCTGGCGCTGCAACGGCTCCTGACGCATTCTGAGCACGCATACCGCTGGCACAAAAGCTGCTTTTTCCTGCCCACCGCCGGGGCGTGGGGCAAAGCCGGCGGTATAACAACCGTTCCCCTCTTAAACAAAGCGCATGACGGAGAGCCTAATGTCGGCAGCTAATGACGTGTTGAAACTGATCAAAGACAAGGGCGTGAAGTTCGTTGACTTCCGCTTCACGGATACCCGGGGTAAGGAGCAGCACGTAAGCGTTCCGTCTCACACGGTGAACGCGGACCTGTTTACCGACGGCAAGATGTTCGACGGTTCGTCGATCGCCGGCTGGAAGGGCATCAACGAGTCGGACATGATCCTGATGCCGGACCCGGAATCGGCCTTCATGGACCCGTTCTTCGAAGAACCGACGCTGGTGATGAGCTGCGACATCATCGAGCCGTCGTCGATGCAGGGCTACGAGCGCGACCCGCGTTCGCTGGCCAAGCGCGCAGAGGCCTACCTCAAATCCACCGGCATTGCCGACACCGCCTTTTTCGGCCCCGAAAACGAGTTCTTCGTCTTCGACACGGTGCGTTGGGACGACGGCATGTGGGGCTCCTACGTGCACATCGACGCCGAAGAGGCCGCCTGGAACTCCGGCAAGGCCTATGAAGAAGGCAACATGGGTCACCGCCCGGGCGTCAAGGGTGGCTACTTCCCGGTGCCGCCGGTCGATTCGCTGCAGGACATGCGCTCCGCGATGTGCGAAACGCTGGAGGCCATCGGCATCGAGACCGAGGTGCACCATCACGAAGTTGCCACCGCCGGCCAGTGCGAACTCGGTGTGCTGTTCAACACCATGACCAAGAAGGCCGACGAGGTCCTCAAGCTCAAGTACGTGGTGCAGAACGTGGCCGCGCAGTTCGGCAAGACCGCGACCTTCATGCCCAAGCCGATCGTCGGTGACAACGGTTCCGGCATGCACGTGCATCAGTCCCTGTCCAAGGAAGGCACCAACATCTTCGCGGGCGACGAGTACGGCGGCCTGTCCGAAACCGCGCTGTTCTACATTGGTGGCATCCTCAAGCACGCGCAGTCGATCAACGCCTTCGCCAACGCTTCCACCAACAGCTACAAGCGCCTGGTGCCGGGCTTCGAAGCGCCGGTCATGCTGGCCTACTCGGCGCGCAACCGCTCCGCGTCGATCCGCATTCCGTGGGTCTCCAGCCCCAAGGGTCGCCGCATCGAGGTGCGTTTCCCGGACTCCACCGCCAATCCGTACTTCGCCTTCGCGGCGATGCTGATGGCGGGCCTGGACGGCATCCAGAACAAGATTCATCCGGGCGAGGCGGCCTCCAAGGACCTCTACCACCTGCCGCCGGAAGAGGACAAGCTGATCCCGAAAGTCGCGCACAGCCTCGACATGGCGCTGGAAGCCCTGGACAAGGATCGTGACTACCTCAAGGCCGGCGGTGTATTCACCGACGACCTGATCGATGCCTACATCGAACTGAAGATGGACGAGGTCACGCGCTTCCGCATGACCACGCATCCGATCGAGTTCGATATGTACTATTCGTTGTAAGGCTCAGGCTTTCCTCGAATATCCGGCACCGTCCGGCATTGCAGAAACGCCCCGCTTGCGGGGCGTTTCTTCTTACGGAGGATCGGCTCGGAGCATTACCGGACGGCGCGAGGCTTCCGGACGGAGCCGCGAAACAGTAGATTGGACGCTCCGCAATCATCCGGATTTTCGATGACGCGTATTTTCCTGCCTGCACTGCTCGGCCTGTTGCTGACGGCTCAGGCGCTCGCTCAAGGCGAGCCGATCTACCGCTATGTGGACGAGGACGGCGTCGTGCACTACACCGACAAGCCGCCCAGCCAGAACGCGCAACCCGCCGACCTGCCACCGCTGCGAACCTATACCCCGGCCGAACTGGAATCGGTAGAACACCAGCTCGATGAAAATGACGGATCGAACAGTTCCGAAAAGGTCGAGAAATATCGAGAGCTGAGAATTGTCACGCCCTCTCCCGAGGAGACCATACGCGGTGCCGAGCGCATCGTTCCGGTGGCCGTCACCTCGGACCCGAGTCTGATGGCCGGCCACCGGGTCCAGTTCTTTCTCGACGGTGAGGCACAGGCGCCACCGGCGCTGTCGACATCCACCGTGTTTTCAGGTGTCGAGCGCGGCACCCACGCCGTTTCTGCCGCGATCGTCGACGAACAGGGCAAGCCCCTGATCAGGGCCCAACCGGTCCAGGTGTTCGTCAAACCGCCGATTGCGCGCTGAGGCGCAACGCACCAGAATTGTGCGCCAACCGCGGGGTCAGGGCGGTGCGGCGCGCACCGTCGTGGCCCACTATTTGCTACCCGCCCTCACATGAAGCTGGTTCCCCGTACACGCATGAGACCTGAGGTCATCCTCGATGGCATGACCACGGGTGTAATCAGCGTTGACGCCGATCTGCGCATCGCAGCGCTCAATTCAGCCTGCGAAAGCCTGTTTGGCATGAGTCAGAAGTTTGCGTTGGGCGAGGAATTGAAAATCGCGGTTCCGCATCTGGATGGTCTGTTGCCAAGGCTGAGGCAGGCCCTGTCCACAGGCTCCGGATTCATCGAACGCGAAGTGCAGTTGCGCAGGACCGGCGAAGCGTCGATCACTGTGGACTGCATGGTCACGCCGATGTTGATCGCGCGGCAGCCGGGGCTGTTGCTGGAACTGGCCCCGCTGGACCGGCACCTGCGGATTTCGCGGGACGAGTGGCAGGCGGCACAACACGAGGCGACCCGGGAACTGGTGCGCGGACTCGCGCACGAAATCAAGAACCCCCTGGGCGGAATTCGTGGCGCAGCGCAGCTGCTCGAACGCGAATTCCCGGATTCCCAGCATCGCGAATACACGCGCGTGATCATTCGCGAGGTCGACCGGCTGCAGAATCTGGTCAACCGTCTGCTGGGACCGAATCGTTTGCCGGCCCACAATTTGCTCAACGTGCACGAGGTGATCGAGCACGTACGCAGGCTGATCGAGGCGGAGGCCCCGGATGGGGTCAGTGTGCAACGCGACTATGACCCGAGCATCCCGGATGTCATCGCCGATCGTGAGCAGCTGATCCAGGCGGTGCTGAATGTCGCACGCAACGCGCTGCAGGCTCTGGACGGTCACGGCCAGGTCATGGTGCGCACGCGCGCACGACGTCGTTTCACGATTGGCGGACGCATGCACAAACTCGTGGCGCAGATCGACATCGAGGATGACGGGCCCGGAATTCCACCGTCGCTGCTCGAGAAGATCTTCTACCCGATGGTGACGACACGTGCTGAAGGCAGCGGGCTGGGGCTGCCGATTTCTCAGCATCTCATCCATACCCACGGAGGACTCATCGAGTGCCAGAGCCAGCCCGGGTGCACCGTTTTCTCGATTTATCTCCCACTAGAACGACCGCTATGAGCCAGCCGATAACCGTTTGGGTCGTCGACGACGACGAATCCATACGTTGGGTGCTGGAGCGCTCACTGATGCGCGACGGCATGAACGTCAAGTGCTTCCCCGGTTCTGCCGAACTGCTGGATGCCTTGCAGGACGAGCTGCCGGACGTGTTGGTATCCGACATCCGCATGCCCGGCGTCAACGGGCTGGAACTGCTGGAACGCCTGCAGGCCCGTGCCCCGGAGCTGCCGGTCATCATCATGACGGCGCATTCCGACCTCGATGCCGCGGTTGCCGCTTATCGTGGCGGCGCGTTCGAATATCTGCCAAAACCGTTCGACGTTGATGGTGTCGCCACCCTGGTGCGACGCGCTTCGCGGGTCCGCGGCGAAGCCGGTGATCCGGACGCCCTCAACGGCCCGGATACCCTGTTGATCGGTGAAGCGCCGGCGATGCAGGACGTGTTCCGCGCGATCGGCCGCCTCTCGCAGTCACAGATCACCGTATTGATCACCGGCGAGACCGGTGCCGGCAAGGAACTGGTGGCGCGCGCCCTGCACGCCCACAGCCCGCGTTCCAAACAACCGTTCATCGCCGTCAATACCGCGGCGATTCCCAAGGATCTGATGGAATCGGAGTTTTTCGGCCACGAGCGCGGTGCCTTTACCGGCGCCCAGGCACAGCGGCGCGGCCGCTTCGAACAGGCCGACGGCGGCACCCTGTTCCTCGATGAAATCGGCGACATGCCGCTGGATCTGCAGACGCGTTTGCTACGCGTGCTCTCGGACGGCGAGTTCTATCGCGTCGGCGGACACTCGCCGATCAAGGTCGACGTGCGCGTGATCGCCGCCACCAATCAGGAACTGGAAATCGCGGTCGGGCAGGGTCGTTTTCGCGAAGACTTATTCCATCGGCTCAATGTCATTCGCATCCGCATCCCCTCGCTGCGCGAACGGCGCGAGGACGTGCCACAACTGGCCCGTCACTTCCTGGCCTCGGCGGCGCGGGAGCTCAAGGCCGAGCCCAAGCGCATGCGTCCGGAAGTGATCGCCAGCCTGCAGCGCTTCGAGTGGCCGGGCAACGTCCGTCAGCTCGAAAACGTCTGTCGCTGGCTGACCGTGATGGCGCCGGGGCAGGACGTTCATCTGCTCGATCTGCCGCCGGAACTGCGAATCTCCACCGCACCGACGGTGACGACCGCAGCAAATACCAGCACCGCCGGCGGCGGCGTGGCCAACGAGGTGGTCAACATCGGCAGCTGGCAGGACAGTCTCCGATCCTGGGCCGAAACGCAGTTGCGGGCAGGCCGCAGCAATCTGCTGGGCGAGGCGCTGCCGGACTTCGAGCGCATGTTGATCCAGACGGCGCTGGCCGAGTGCCGTGGCCAGCGTATCGAGGCGGCCAAACGTCTCGGCTGGGGCCGCAACACGCTGACACGCAAGATCAAGGAACTCGACCTGGATTGAGCGCGCCGCTTTGCGACAATGCCGCCCATCGTTCGGAGCGGAGGAGCTTGATGACACGACGTTGCTTGCTTGCGGTTTGCGCGCTGCCGCTGGTGCTGCTGGCCTGTCAGATGCATCGCCCGGCGCCGAAGCCCGGGCCGGTTCCTGCCTTGCTGTTGCCCTCGGACGCCGAAGTCTGGCTTGGGCTGGAGGCGGCTGCCACGGAACTGGTCGGCCAGCCGGTCACGCTGGATGACGACGCCTTCGCCGAAGTCGACTTCGCCGAAGTGGAGCCTGACGAGCCCCGCGAAACCGATGGCAGTGCGCTGGCCGGCCAGGTCTACGGACGGCCGCAGACGCTGCGCTTGCTCAAGGATGGCGCAGACTGCGTGTTGCTCAATCAGGACAGCGGCCAGCAGCGGATCGTGACCGGTGCGCGCTGTCGCATTGCGCCTTCGGTTTGAGTCGCTAACGGCCATGCCACCAAGCGGCACCTACGCAGAATGAATCGCCTGCGGCATGGCCGTTGCCCTCACCCACCGCCCGCATTCGCGAGCGGCCCCCTCTCTTTCCCGCAAGCGGGCGAGGGTGGCTCGGCATCACGCCGTGCGTGATTCACGCTAGTCCTATTCGGCGTTGCCGCGCGGCGGCGCGCTCAGCGCACTGGATTCGGGATCGTCCGGATCCAGCTCCGGATAGCGTCGACGCAGCCAGCGTTCCTGAAACACATAGCGTGATACCTGCGCCACGTCATAGACGTACCAGGCATTGACCGAACTGCCGACAATCGCGCCCAGCACCGGCACCATACCCACCGATTTGCGCGCGCCCAGGTTCACGCCGAGTTTCTTTGCCAGGTTCTGCAGCGAGAACACCGCCGCCTCCTTGGCCAGTTCGCGTTCGGCGACGCGCTCCACGCCGTCGCGCAGGGCCGCGTCGATCAGGCCGCTCTGCAGGTCACGGATGGCGCGAATCGCGGTGAGCTTCTCGTCCATGCTGTTGGCGGACGCCAGCGCGAAGATGGCGATGGCCAGGCGACTGCGGTTGCCGTCCAGCGGATCGTCGCCGTAGCACAGGCCAACGCGGTGGATCGTCCGCAGGGCCAGCGTGATCAGCGCTGGAATGTCCGCCACCATGCCGGCCGCGCCCGCCGCGCCGAACACCGCGCCGCCGGCACCGGCCATGCCCATGGCCCAGCGCTGCTCGATGCGCATCGAGCGGTCATGCGTATTCAGCGGCATCGCGCGCAGTTCTTCGAGCGAACCGGCCTTCGCGCGTTTGAGGATGGACTGCTCGTCGGACAGACGTTCGGCCACGCGATTCACGCCCGTGAGCGCCGCACGCAGCGCGTCCACCGGCACCATCGACTGCACCGCCTGGGCGATGCGGCCGCCGGGCTTGGCCATCAGCCGCGCGCCCCAGCCCGGGGACTGCGCCTGCCACTCGTGGATCGCGGCAAGCTGTCGCGTTTCGTAGGGAGTGAGCTGAAAGCCGGTCATCCCCGGATTGTAGCCCGGGATATCGCCGCCGACGATGAAAGCCGCGCGCAGCGACGGCCGATCGGGTTAGCCTCGCCACTCGTTCCCCGCGCGGAGTCCCGTTGCCGATGTGCCTGATCGCCCTGTCCTGGCGGACGCACGCCCGATACCCCCTGCTGATCGCGGCCAATCGCGACGAGTTCCATGCGCGTCCGGCCGATCCGGCGGCGCATTGGCAGGACACGCCACAGGTCTACGGCGGCCGCGATCGTTTGCAGGGCGGCGGCTGGCTCGCGGTGTCGCGGCGCGGTCGTCTGGCCGCAATCACCAATGTGCGACGCATGCTGCCGCCGAACCCGCGAACCCTGTCGCGCGGCCGCCTGGTCGCCGACTTCGTGCGTGGTGACGGCAGCGCCCAGGAATTTTGTGAGGCACTGATGCCGCATGCGCACGAATACGGCGGCTTCAATCTGTTGCTGTGGGACGGTGCGTGCCTGCGCTTCGCGACCAATCAGGGTGAAACTGGAGAAAGCCGCGAGGTCGATCCGGGTATCCATGTGCTGTCCAATGCGACACTGGACACGCCCTGGCCGAAATCCGAGCGTCTGCGGACCGCGATGCAGCAGGCCAGCGGCCACGACACACCGGATATCGAGGCCCTGTTCACCGCCCTCGCCGACACCGCCATCGCCCCCGACGCGGCCTTGCCAGACACCGGGCTTGAGCTGGAACGTGAACGCTGGCTCTCCTCACCGTTCATCCGCGGCCCGGAATACGGCACGCGAGCCAGCACCGTGGTGCTCGTCGCGCAAGACCGTCTGCGGTTCGTGGAACGCCTCTTTGGTCCGAATGGGCGCGCGAACGGGGACAGCGACCAGGTCTTGCCGCTCGCGGCCGACTGAGCGCCTGCCTTCACGTCAGGCGGAGCCCGCCGTCTACTGGCAGCGTCACGCCGGTGATGTATGAAGCCTGCTCGGACAGCAGAAAGCGCACCGCGTGCGCGACATCCTCCGGTGAGCCCAGACGCTGCATCGGAATGCGCGCGGATTCCGCCTGCATTTGTGCGTCGCTGAGGGTTTCGTGGTCCGACCAGAGGATGTGGCCCGGCGCCACCGCGTTGACGCGAATGCGCGGCGCCAGTTCGCGCGCCAGCGCGCGGCCCAGGGTATCGAGCGCGCCCTTGGCCGCGCTGTAGGCGGCAAAGCCGCACATCGGCGCCTGCACGTGAATGTCGACGATATTGACGATGCTGCCCTGCGTGACCGCGCCCGCAAAGGCCTGCGACAGGAACAGCGGGGCCTTGAAGTTGGAACCCATCAGATCGTCGAAGGCCGACTCGTCGATCGAGCCGATCGGTGTCGGGTAGTAACTCGACGCATTGTTGACCAGCGCATCCAGCTGTCCCCAGGTCTGCTTCGCCTGTTCGATCAGGCGTTCGCGACCGGCACGCTCCAGTAGATCGGCCTGCACTGTCGCCGCGCTGTCGGGGCGCAGCGATTCCAGTTCGGTCGCCAGTTCCTGCGCGGCCTCGGCGGACTGGCGGTAATGCAGTGCCACGCACCAACCGTCTGCGTGCAGCTCGCGTGCGATCTGCGCGCCGATGCGCCGTGCCGCGCCGGTGATCAGGGCGACACGCGGCGTTGCCGCTGTTCGAGTGTCCGCCGTGTACTTGGCGCCTTGGGTCATGGGTATCCTTTATGCTTGTCTCTATCCGAATCCACACTATCCGCGACGGCCCGCAAGCGGTCTTTCGCGTATCGCGCACAGGTTCCAAACCATGCTTGAAGCCCTGATTCTCGGTCTGGTCGAGGGTTTGACCGAGTTTTTGCCGATTTCCAGCACCGGACACCTGCTGATTGTGCAGCACTGGCTGCCGCGCCGTAGCGACCTGTTCAACATCGCGATCCAGGCCGGGGCCATCGTCGCCGTGTGTCTGGTCTACCGTCATCGCCTGCGCGAACTGGCGACTGCCCGGCGCGATCCGGTCAACCGCGACTACGTGATCAAGCTGATCGCTGCCTTCTGCGTCACCGCCGTACTGGGCCTGCTCGCCAAGACACTCGGCGCCGAACTGCCGGAAACGGTGGCGCCGGTGGCCTGGGCACTGATCATCGGTGGTGTGGTGATCTTCATCGCCGAATACTACGCGCGGCACCATGTGCCGGCCGAATCCATCACCTGGAAAGTGGCAATCGTGGTCGGCATCGCACAGGTCGTGGCCGGCGTGTTTCCCGGTACCTCGCGTTCGGCGGCGGCAATCTTCGCCGCGATGTTCGCCGGCCTGACGATGCGTGCGCGCGCCGCCGAGTTCGCCTTCCTGGTCGGCATTCCGACAATGTTCGCGGCCACCGGCTACGAACTGATGAAGACCCTGGGCGACGGCGCCGCGATCGCCGCCGAAGCCTGGGACGAGCTCGCGGTGGCCTTCGTCGCCGCCGCGATCACCGGCTTCGCCGCGGTGAAGTGGCTGCTGGGATTTATCGCGGGCCACACCTACATCGTGTTCGCCTGGTACCGGATTCTGCTCGGAGCGCTGCTGTTGCTGATGCTGGCTTGATCGGAGTACCGGTTCAGCGGCGTGCCCGTTTGATGGCGGCGATACGCAGCTGGCGCAGTCTTTCGCCGATCTGAGGACCGACCGCGCCCTGCGCCATGGCATCGCTTGCCTGCACGGTGGCCGCGACATCGCGCGCCGCGCGCAGGCGTTCGATCGACGGATAGTCCACGGATTCCCGATCGAGCCGGCCGCGCACATCGCAGCGGCAGGCCCACAACGCATCCTCGAAGTACTCGGGATCGCGCAGCCCGCGGAACTGCTCGACCAGGTCCAGGGTGGTGCTGGCGCGCAGTTCTTCGCTGCGGTGGACGCGCAGGTGGTTTTCGGTGACGGCCAGCGCCAGATCGCGGCAGACATGGGGGACGCGCAGTCGCGCGCAGAAGCCACGCACCAGCGGAATGCCGGTCTGTTCGTGACCACGGTGACTGGGCCAGTGCTCGCGCGGAGTGACCCCTTTGCCGAGATCGTGCAACAGCACTGCGACGCGTACCCTGAGCGGGGCGGATTCGCGGGCGGCCACGTCCAGCGCCATCATCACGTGGCGGCCGCTGTCGATCTCCGGATGGTATTGCGCGGGCTGCGGCACGCCGAACAGGGCGTCGATCTCCGGCATGATCCGCGCCAGCGCACCGCAGGCACGCAGGGTCTCGAAGTACACGCTGGGCCGGTCATGCATCAGCGCGCGCGCGGTCTCCCGCCAGACGCGTTCAGCCACCAGATGGTCCACCTCGCCGGCCTCCACCATCTGTCGCATCAGTTGCTGCGTTTCCGGGGCCACGCTGAAACCCAGCGCGGCGAAGCGCGCGTGAAAGCGCGCCACGCGCAGGATGCGCACCGGGTCTTCGGCGAAGGCCTCGGAGACGTGGCGCAGTACGCGCGCTTCGATATCCGCGCGGCCGCCGTAAGGGTCGATCAGGCGACCATCGACGTCCTGGGCGATGGCGTTGACGGTAAGGTCTCGCCGCAGCAGATCGTCCTCGATGGTGACTTCGGGACCGGTGTGAAACGTGAAGCCGTGATAGCCGCGGCCGGACTTGCGTTCGGTGCGTGCGAGCGCGTGTTCCTCCTGCGTTTCGGGGTGCAGGAACACCGGAAAGTCGACGCCCACGGGGCGATAGCCCTGGGCCAGTAGGGTGTCCGGATCGGCACCGACCACGACCCAGTCCCGTTCGTGCACGGCCAGACCCAGCAGCGCATCGCGAACCGCGCCGCCGACCAGATAGCGTTTCATTCCGATCATTCCGATTCGCCGAGCCGCGCGGGGACCGGCTGCATCAGCTGGTCGAGGGTGGTGGGTTCGCCGTTGAGGCGCCAGCCGAAGATCACGATGTTGTAGAGCACGCGCGTAATGTAGCCGCGCGTCTCGTTGAACGGTACGTTTTCGATCCACACGTCGGCGTCCATTTCCCGTGGCGGCAGCCAGCCGGGGATGCGGTAGGGGCCGGCGTTGTAGGCAGCGATCACCAGCAGGAAGTGGCCGTCGAAACGCTCGTTGAGCTCGGCCAGGTAGTGACTGCCGATCGGGATGTTGACGTCCGCCTGCTTCAGCGTGTCGCGCGTCGGTATCGGCAGTCCATGCCGCCGCGCGACCTCGCGGGCCGTGGTCGGCAGCAGCTGGAGCAGGCCATAGGCATTGGCGCCGGACACCGCGTTCGGGTCGTACAGGCTCTCGGCGCGCATCACCGAATACACCCAGTCCGGTGGCAGGCCGGAGTCCTTGGCCGCGGCATCGACCCGTTCGCGGAATGGCAGCGGGAAGCGCGCCAGCAGATCGTCCCATTGCTGGGATTCGGCCATCAGCGCGATCGACGGGGCGTACCAGCCGATGCGGTTGAGCAGCAGGCCGGTCTGCAATCGTCCCGACGGATTGAGATCCTCGATTGCGGCGTACAGTTCGCGGATGGCCGCGGTATCCATGTCGACCGTGCGCAGTTCCAGCGCGCGCTGGATGCCGGCCAGGTTCATGATCTGAGCCTGCGCCGAAGCGTCGCGCGGCAGCGCCTGCGGCCCCAGGTCCGGCGTCACGCCGAGCCGGTCGGCGGCAAAGAAGCCATACGGGTCGCGTTCCAGCGTGAGTGCACGAAACAGGGCTTCGGATTGTTCGGTCTGGCCGAGCCGTTCCAGGGCCCGCGCACGCCAGTAACGCCAGCGCGCGGTGTCGGCCAGCGTCGCCGGCATGCGGCCGATCACCGCCAGCACCTCGGGCCAGTCGGCCTGATACAGCGCGGCGCGGGCGTTCCATTCCAGCGTTTGCTCGTCGCGGACGTCTGCCGGGAGGTCGGCGAACCAGGCCAATGCGCGTTCGTCGCGGTCATAGGCCAGGCCCAGCGCCAGCGAGCGACGCAGCATTGCGCGCTGCTCTGCACGGATGTCGCGAGCCTTGATCAGACGATCGTAACGGGACATCGCCGTGGCCGAATCACGGCGCGCGATGCGGTCGAAGGCCTGCTCGATCCAGCGCCAGGCCACCGGCGCGGCCGGCGAGTCGATCAGACGGTCGAGCATGATCGTGGGAGTTTCCTGTAGCAGCGCGGCGTTGACGAACGGGCGAGCCAGGGCATCCGGCAGTCCGCGCGCGAGGTAACGCACCAGCGCCGGCTGCCGCGCGTCGAGCGCGGCATCGATGCGCTGCAATACGCGATCCTTGCTCAGGGCACCCTGTTGCGCCAGCCAGCCGAAAACCGGGTCGCAGGCCTTGGGCAGACTGCGTCCGCGCAACCAGGTGTCGAGCGCGATCGACTGCAGTTCGGCGGTGTCACCGAGCGTGAATTTGGCATTCAGCCAGTGGCAACGCAGCAGATCGTCGTCGGGCGCCTGGGGTGTCGTGGCGAGATAGGTCTGCCATTGCTCGCGCGCGGCGAGATTCAACAGCCACGCCACGCGAAGCTCGGCCGCCACCGGCTCCCCGCCATGCCGGGAAAGGAAACGGGCGATGCGTGCGTCGGTGACCGCACCGGGCATCTGCCGCAGATCGCTGCGCAAGCGTGCCGCCTGTAGATACGGATAGAGCAGATAGTCCTTGAGCTCGGCTGGGTCTTCCTGAGCGGCGCTACCAGGATTGGCGATCGCCGCCTGGAATCGCGCACGCAGCGCGTCGCTTGGTCCCGCCCAGGCCGTGCTCGCGCCCAGCCAGCCCACAGCGAGAAAGCCCGCAGCGAGAACGGGTGCAAGTAGGGAGCAGGCCAGCCATCCGTAGCGGTTTCTCACGATGGATCTTTGGTGCGGTCGGGTCAGTCGAGCCGGTCTTCTGGCTTGGGAGCCATGAGGAGACGGTGCCAGGACACTACAAGATTCACGATAGTCTAAGGCCAACGCCTGAATGGCCGGAAAACGGTGGTGTGATGTGGCCGGTGTTTGCGCGTTTGGCTACATCGTGGCCGGGCGGGGTGTTGTCGGGCCTCCTGACGGCAGCCTGGCTTACGTCTCGCTACCAGGTTCCGCGATCATCGCCTTGAGCAGCGTGGCGCTGGCGCCGATTGGCGCGCGACTTGTCCACCGCCTGTCTCCCGCGCTGTTGCGGCGGGCATTCGCGCTGCTGCTGCCGGTGTTCGGGCTGAAGATGCAGCTCGGTTGATCTGGAGCGTCGCGAGGCAGTCGCGTGGCCGACCCTGCGACCGTTTGCTCCCCCTGGCTATACCGTTGATCCGGAAGCGGGCGAGGCGCGGTATGTTTTCTCTACATGCGCGACCCCATGTTTCCGGAGCACGCGCGCAGACTGTGTCCCCGACTACAGGGACACCTCATGAAAATTACGGGTCGCACAGTCGAAATCGCGGTCCTTGACGTATTTTCCCGCTATGGCGTCTATGCGGGCGGCCGCCTGATGCTGAATGATGTCGAGGCCTCCTGGGCACAGACCGGGCTGCGTCGCGGGGATCTTGTCGACGGACTCAGCCAGTTGATCAACATGAGTGCCGTCAAGCTGGTTTCCGAGGCCGACGGCCTGTTCCTGGAGCTGACCACGCGCGGCTTCGAACGCATGAGCGCGAACAAGCGCGGCCTGCGTGAAATCTGGGAAGAGTCGCGGTCGGTCGCGGTACTCAAGCGCGCGCAGATGCGTCGCCGCGAACAGGTTCCGGCCAGCGGTCGCCGTATGCTGGACATGCCCATTCCGCAATAGGCGGATTCGCGCCCCCGGCCGAGGCGCTACAGTAGGCGACCCATTTGTCTTGTGGCGCCCCGATGAGCGATTCCCCCCCGCCGCCGGCGAAGCCGGTCGGCAGTTCGGCGATCACCGAACAGGTCTACATGGTGTTCCCGAACGATCTGAACGCCAATGACACGGTGTTCGGCGGCATGGTCATGGCGCAGATGGACCGGCTTGCCGTGGTCGTTGCGGACCGCCATTCCGGCCGCGTCTGCGTTACCGCCAGCGTCGACGCCGTGCACTTCATGAAGCCCGCCAAACGCGGCGACGTGTTGATTTTGCATGCCGGCGTCAATCGCGCCTGGCATTCCTCGATGGAAATCGGCGTCAAGGTCGAAGCCGAAACCCATACCGGCGCCGACCGCCGCCACATCCTGTCCGCCTACCTCACCTTCGTGGCGCTCGACCCCGAAGGCAAGCCCTGCGCGGTGCCGGATGTGGCACCGCAGACCACGGCGGAAAGCCGCCGTTACGAAGAAGCGGGACTGCGCCGTCAGCAGCGCCTGCGCCACGCCGAAGAGATCAAACAGTTGCGCGCGCTGCGGCACGAGGACTGAACGCGTCAGTGCGGAGTCGGCGCATCCGGCTGGTGATCCGGCAGCGCATGTACGAAGGCCGGCAGCGCCTGGCACGCCGATTCGATTTCGGTGAGTCGCGGCCAGCGCGTCAGTTCGCAATCGAAGCGGCGCGCCGAGTAGAGCTGAGGAACCAGGCAGCAATCCGCGAAGCCCGGCGTCTCGCCGAAGCTGAAGCGGCTTTGCGGATGCGCCTGAAGCCGTGTCTCCAGCGCGTCCAGCCCCAGCGTGATCCAGTGGCGGACCCAGGCCTGCTGTCGCGCGCCGTCCTGTGCCAGATCGTCTTGCAGGTGTCGCAGCACGCGCGAGTTCTGCAGCGGCTGCACATCGCTGACGATGTTCAGACAGGCTTCCAGCACCCGCGCGCGCAGCGCCGGTTCGGTTGGCAGCAATGGCGGGTGCGGCGCCAGCGCTTCCAGATAGTCGAGAATCGCCAGCGACTGGCTGATCCGCAGCTCGCCGTCGACCAGCAGCGGCACCATGGCCTGCGGATTGAGCCTGCGGTATTCGCTGCGAAACTGCTGGCCGCCTTCGTGCATCAGATGCACCGGTTCGATCAGGTACTCCAGCCCCTTGAGATTGAGTGCGATCCGTACCCGGTAGGCGCTGGAACTGCGCCAGAAGCTGTAGAGCTTGAGCATGCTGCAGGCCTTGTTCAGGCGGCCACGACGCGCTGGTCGATGGCCCCGAAAATGGAGAGTCCGTGAGCGTCCAACATTTCGATGCGCACCCGGTCTCCGGCCCGCAGGAACGGCGAGCGCGCGGCGCCGTGGCGCAGAACTTCCACGCTGCGCTGTTCGGCCAGACAGGAATAGCCGAGGCCGCCTTCGGCGATCGGCAGGCCCGGCCCGCCCTCGGCATCACGATTGGAGACGGTGCCGCTGCCGATGATGCTGCCGGCGACCAGCGAGCGCGTGCGCGCCGCGTGCGCGATCAGCTGCCCGAAGTCGAAGCTCATGTCGGCGCCGGCGTCCGGTCGGCCCAGGAGCTGGCCGTTGACCTCACTCTGCAGCGCGCCGTGCAGCTTGCCGTCGCGCCAGGCCTCACCGAGTTCGTCCGGCGTCACCGCCACCGGCGAGAATGCCGAGGCCGGCTTGGCCTGGAAGAAGCCGAAGCCCTTGGCCAACTCGCCGGGGATCAGGCCACGCAGCGACACGTCGTTGACCAGCATCAGCAGGCGCACACCGTCCAGCGCGCGGCGTGCATCGATTCCCGCCGCAACATCGGCGGTGACCACGGCGATTTCCGCCTCCAGATCACAGCCCCAGTCCGGATCGCCCAAGGGAATATCGCCATGCGGGTCGAGAAAGCTGTCCGACCCTCCCTGGTACATCAGCGGGTCGGTCCAGAAGCTGTCCGGCATGTCGGCACCGCGCGCCTGGCGCACCAGCGCCACGTGATTGACATAGGCCGAGCCGTCCGCCCACTGATAGGCGCGCGGCAGCGGCGAACGGCACTCGGCAGGCACGAAATCCATGGTACCGGCGATCTTGCCGTTGTTGAGCTCGTCGTAGAGGCCACGCAGATGCGGTTCCACCAGCGGCCAGTCGTCGAGCGCCCGCTGCAGATTGCGCGCCAGCTCCGGCGCCGGCGCGCAGGCCGACAGGTCGCGCGACACGACGACCAGGCGGCCGTCGCGGGTGTCGTCGTTGAGCGTGGCAAGTTTCATGGGCGGTTTGCGGGTGTTCGGTGCATGCGTCCTGGTCGGGTTTACCGGTGTCGGCGCGACACGTCAACCGAAAGCGCGACGAGGCATTGAAGGTTTGTGTGCACGGCCAAGCCAGCTCGCAGGCCGCGTCGCTCGCGAGCATCAATCAATTGTCGGAGAGTCGCGATGCATAAAATTCTGATCACCACGATCTGCGCACTTGGCGTGGGAATGACGGCCTCCGCCTATGCGGGCAATCGCCAGCACGGACCGAAATACCATGAGCATGGCCGGTCGCCGATGGGCTTCGTGCGCCAGCTGGACCTCAGTGCCGGGCAGCGCAAGGCCATGCGTGAAACGCTCGTCCAGCACCGCACCGGTTTCGAGACGATGCGCGATGCGATGCGTGAACAGGTGCAAGCGCTGGCGGAGCTGGACAACCAGGCGCCGGAATACGCGGCGCGTGTGGAGGCCTTCGCTGATCGCGCGTCCAATCTGGCGCGCCAGCGTGTCGACGGCATGGCCCAGCTTCGCGGTGAACTGTGGGCGATCCTCACACCGCAGCAGCGCAGCAAGCAGCTGGCCATGGTTGCCGAGCTGGCGGACCGCGCGCCCGGCCGTATCGAGAAGCGCTTGCGCGAGCATGGCGAAGAGCGCTTCGAGCGCATGGCTCAGGATCTGGAGCTGAGCGACGAACAGCGCATGCAGGTCGAGGGTCTGCTCACGCAGTTCCGCGACAAATCGGCGCCGACGCGTGCAGCGATGCGCGGCGAGTTCATGGAGCTGCTGGCGATGAACCCGGAAGCGGCGGATTACAGCAGCCGTGTGCAGGCGGCGGCGGACGTGGCGGCGCGCAGTGCCTACACCCGGGCACGCGATCTGGCCGGCTTGCAGGGCGAACTGGCCAGCGTGTTGACGCCGCAGCAGCGAGAGGCTTTGATGGCGCGCATCAGCCAGGGTGGACGTCGGCATCACGATGGGGAGCCGCGCGGCGATCACCGTCAGGCGCCCGAGGCGCTCGGCTGAGTTTCGGCCGGTCTGTCGATTGCTTGTGGTTTGGCTCGGTCCGGATCAGGCGGCCGAGCCGATCACGCCGCGCTTGATCTGGTCTTCCTCGATCGATTCGAACAGCGCGCGGAAGTTGCCTTCGCCGAAACCCTCGTTGCCCTTGCGCTGGATGATTTCGAAGAAGATCGGACCGATCACGGTGCTGGTGAAGATCTGCAGCAGGATGCCGTCCCCCGGCGCGCCGTCGATCAGGATGCTGAGCTCGCGCATACGCGCCACCGATTCGCCATGCTGCAGGACCCGTGCATCGACCTTGTCGTAGTAGGTGTCCGGCGTTTCCATGAACACCACGCCGGCTTCACGCAAGCCGGACACGGTGGTGTAGATGTCGTCGGTCGCCAGCGCGATGTGCTGGATGCCTTCGCCGCGATAGTCACGCAGGAATTCCTCGATCTGCGATTTGTCATCGGCGGATTCGTTGATCGGAATCCGGATCTTGCCGCAGGGGCTGGTCATCGCGCGCGACAGCAGGCCGGTCATCTTGCCTTCGATGTCGAAGTAGCGAATTTCGCGGAAATTGCCGATGTTCTCGTAGAACCCCGACCAGGTGTCCATGTTGCCGCGTTCGACGTTGTGCGTGAGGTGATCGATGAAGCGCAGACCCTTGCCTGCCGGATGCGGGTCGATGCCGTCGAAGTAGCGGAAATCCACATCGAAGATCGAGCGATCACCGTAGCGGTCCACGAAATAGATCACGCTGCTGCCGATGCCGTAGACCGCAGGCAATCGCAGCTCCATCACGCCCGGCTGGGTATCGAAGGCCACGGCGCCCTGCGACAGCGCGTACTGGTAGGCGCGCGCCGCATCCCGCACCCGCCAGCCCATGGCGCAGGCACTGGGACCGTGGGCGCGCGCGAACTGCTCGAAGTGAGTGTACGGCGTGCCGTTGACGAGAAAATTGATTTCACCCTGGCGGAACAGGGTCACGTCCTTGCGGCGGTGACGTGCCACCGCGACAAAGCCCAGGGTCTTGAGCAGGCGGTGCAGCTGGTCGATACCGTCGCGCGTCGGCGCGGTGAATTCGACGAATTCGAAGCCGTCGGTGGACAGCGGGTTGATGTCCCAGTCGTTGTCGGGGCGGTCGTTCATCGGGTTCTCCAGTGGGGCGGCGCTGGCCGTGCGCGGCGGCCGTTCAGGCGGCGCGCGGTGGCGCCGGTTCGAACAATGGCGGCAGCATGCCCCGTTGTTCGGCCTTGTCGATTTCGGCCAACAGGTCCAGTCGCGTCAGTGATTCGAGTTCCCGGAAGTTCTCGATCACGTAGTACAGCGGCTGCACGATGTCGATGCGATAGGGCGTGCGCATGACTTCGTCCAGCTTGAATCGTCGGCGCTGCGGCTGATCGGAATCCTGCGCGGACAGCGTCTCGCCGATCGACGACAGAATGCCGCCGCCGTAGATGCGGCGTTCGCCCCCGGCCGGCTGGATCAGTCCGAATTCGGCGGTGAACCAGTACAGCCGCGCCAGGAAGGCGCGCTGCCGCTTGTCCGCGGCCAGGCCGAGCCGGCCGTAGGTCTGCGTGAAATCGGCGAACCCGGGATTGGTCAGCATCGGGGTGTGCCCGAAGATCTCGTGAAAGATATCGGGTTCCTTCAGATAATCGAGTTCCTCGCCGCTGCGCACGAAGGTGGCGGCCGGGAAACGACGATTGGCGAGCAATTCGAAGAACTGCGTAAACGGGATCAGCGCCGACACCGGTGCGACTTCCCAGCCGGTTTCGCGCTGCAGCCGGGCCGACACCTCGCTCAGCTGCGGAACCCGGTCACGCGGCAATTTCAGCAGATCGAGTCCTTGCAGGAACTCATCGCAGGCCCTGCCGCGGATCGCGCGATCCTGGCGCTCGTACAGCTCCGCCCAGATCGCATGTTCCTCCTCCGTGTAACGCACGACACCACTCGAATCGGGCTCGCGCGCCACGTGATTCGTGGAGTCCTTCATCGCGCGCCTCTCAATATTGTTGCTGCGGCCATCAGGACCGCGGATAGGGCGATTATCCGCCCCGTCGCAGTGCAACAACAAGGCGGCGGCATTTGCCGCAGACGGTCTACAGTCGTGCGAAGCCGTCGGTGGCATCCAGCAGAGCGGACAGGATGCCGGCTTCGCTGGCCGCGTGGCCGGCATCCGGAACGATCTGCAGATCGGCCTCGGGCCAGGCGCGATGCAGATCCCAGGCGGTTTTCGTGGCGCAGACCACGTCATAGCGGCCCTGCACGATCACCGCCGGAATATCCCGGATGCGGTCCACATTCTCGATCAGCTGGTTGGGCGTGTCGAAGAAGCCGCCGTTGACGAAGTAATGGCATTCGATGCGCGCAAAGGCCTCGGCGAAGCGGTCATCATCGTAGTGCTTGAGCATGCTGCCGGATTGCAGCAGTTTGCTGGTGGAGCCCTCCCACACGCTCCAGGCGCGTGCCGCGGCCCGTCGCACCTCACGATCCTCGCTGGTCAGCCGCCTGAAGTAGGCCTGCATCATGTCGCCGCGTTCCTCGTGCGGAATCGGTGCCAGGAAATGTTCGAAGGCATCCGGATAGATCCAGGAACAACCTTCCTGATAGAACCAGGCCAGCTCCTCCGGCCGCAGCAGGAAGATGCCGCGCAGCACCAGCGCCTTGACCCGGGCGGGATGGGTTTCGGCATAGGCCAGCGACAGCGTCGATCCCCAGGAGCCGCCGAACACGACCCAACGTTCGATGCCCAGCGTGGTGCGGATCGTCTCCATATCGGCCACCAGATCCCAGGTGGTGTTCTCGCGCAGTTCCGCATGCGGCGTCGATCGGCCGCAGCCGCGCTGGTCGAACAGCACGATCCGATACAGTGCCGGATCGAAGAACTGGCGATGCCAGGGCTCGCAGCCACCGCCGGGCCCGCCATGCACGAACACCACGGGCTTGCCGTTCGGATTGCCGCACTCCTCGACGTGAATTTCGTGCAGGTCCGACACCTTGAGGCGCTGCTCGCGGTAGGGCTTGCAGGGCGGGTACGGGTCTCTGGGCTGGGTCGGCATGCTGTTCACGAAAAAGGTGTTGGTGTGCGCGAACCTTACAACAAGGTGCGAACGAAGCCGTACAACAGAAGCACGAACGCACCAATCTCGCCGATCGCCAGCGCCACCACGAGCCCGTGCAGCCGTACGCCCGGCAGCGTGCCGCGGCCGAGGCGATAGGGTTTGCGGAACTGGTTGTCGGTATCGCGCAGCAGACCATACAGCACATAGCTGGCGATGGCGCCTGCGCCCGTTCGGTGGCCTGCGATGCGGGCATACTTCCAGACACCGGTGAGCTGGCCGGCGCGAAAGTAGGCGCCGGCCGCCAGAAGACATAAGTTCTCGGGATTCATGAATTTTTTTGTCCGGCCTGATTGAATGGTGCCGAGGCACTACGCTAGCATCGGGTGACTAGCGTGATACTGCGGGGACAGCACAGTGCGGCTCATCGCAACAATTCTGGTCGGTGCAAGCCTGTTTACGGGTGCAGCCTCGGCCGCGAGCGAAACGACGCTCAAGACCAGCAAGGAGGACGCGGTGTTTCCGCGGCCGGCGCAACTCGAAGGCGCCGTCAGCTTCTGGCGCAAGATCTTCGCGGAGTATTCCGAGAATCAGGTGGTGATCCATTCCATGGATTACCCCAACAAGATCTATGGCGTGCTCGACTATCGTGATGATGCCGCGCGCGGCGTCGACAAGACGACGATCCGCACGCGGGCCCGCGAGGACGAGCGCGCCGCGCGCGACAAGATCGAGCGCCTGCTCAAGCTTGTGCATGCCAATCGCAAGACGCCGCAAAAGCTCGACCCGGAAGCACGCAAGGTCTACGAGTTGTTTGCGGACATCGACGATCCGAATGTCTACAGGGATCAGCTGGACCGCGTGCGTTCGCAGCGCGGTTTGCGGGAACGCACCGGCAATGCGATGGCGGTGTCGGGCCGCTATCTGCCGAACATGGAAGCGGTGTTCAAGTCCTATCAGCTTCCGGTGGGACTGACGCGCCTGCCGCTGGTCGAATCCTCGTTCAATGTGGATGCCTACTCCAAGGTGGGTGCTGCCGGCATCTGGCAGTTCATGCCGTCATCGGCGCGCATCTACATGCGGCTCGACGAAGTGGTGGACGATCGACGCGATCCCTGGTTCGCCACCGATGGCGCCGCGCGTCATCTGCGTGACGACTACGCGCTGCTGCAGCAATGGCCGCTGGCGGTCACCGCCTACAACTATGGCCGTATGGGTCTGGCACGCGCGCTCAAAGCGGTTGACGGCAGTACGCTCGAAGACCTGCTGGATGATTTCGATGGCCGCCGGTTCGGCTTCGCTTCGCGCAATTTCTACGCGGAGTTTCTGGCCGCGCTGGATGTGGCGCGCAACCGTGATCGCTACTACAAGGATGTGCAGCCCGAGAAGCGCCTCGACTTCGACGTGATCACCACGGCCAACTACGTGCCCTACGAAACCCTGCGCGAACTGGCCAGCATCGATGAAGCCAGCTTCCGTCGCCTCAATCCTGCGTATCAGGACGAAGTCGTCGCCGGCAAGCTCTACATCCCGCCGCATCACGAAGTGCGTGTACCGGCAGGGCTGGGCAAGACCTTCAAGCTCGCCTATGCCGGGCTCGGCCAGGGCCGGGTGTTCGACCGCCAGCGGGTCTACTGGATTCAACACCGCGTTGCGCGCGGTGAAACCCTGGGCGGAATCGCACACCGTTATGGCAGCAGCATTCGCGACATCCAGCAGGCCAACGGCATCAGAAACCCGCGCCTGATCCGCATCGGTCAGACCATCAAGGTGCCGCCTCGCGACACGCCTCGCGACAGTAGCGGCGTAGTCATCGCCGCCGCGGCGCCGAGTCTGCAGTCCACCGTGCTGCAACACCGTATCGCCAGTGGCGACACGCTCGGCGCCATCGCGCGCCGCTACGGCAGCAGCGTGAGCGACATCCAGCGCGCCAACGGCATCAGCGACCCGCGCCTGATCCGCATCGGTCAGACCATCAAGGTGCCGGCCAGCGGCGTCTCGGCGCAGGCTGCGGTGATGACGCACCGCGTGCGCAGTGGCGACACCCTCGGCGGCATCGCGGATCGCTACGACACCACCGTCAGCGCCCTGAAGGCGCTCAACGGCATCTCCAATCCGCGCTCGCTGCGCAGCGGCCAGGTGATCCGCCTGCAAGAAGCCGCTACCGCGGACGGCGGCCTGCAGGAGCTGGCGTACAGCAAGGCCTCGTCGGAGCCTTCATACCGTCTGCATCGGGTGGAATCGGGGCAGACGCTGTCGGCGATCTCGCGGCGCTACGGCATCAGCTCGGCGCGCCTGTCGAGCTACAACGGCCTGACCGATCCGGACCAGGTGCGGGCCGGGACCTTGCTGAAGGTGCCGGAGCGCTAAGCCGCCCCGAATTCCCAAAGCGCCTTGTGCAACACCGCGATCAAGGCATCGGTGCGCGGCAGGACGCCGTTCCACAACTCGAATGCCACCGCCGCCTGCTCGGCGAGCATGCCGATGCCGTCGGCGATCAGGCTGGCGTTCTGTGATTCGGCCCAGGCGTGAAACGGCGCGTGTGCCGAGCCGTAGCTGAGGTCGTAGCAGGCGCCGCCTTCGGCCAGCAGCTGTCCGGGCAGGCGCGGCATCTCACCGCTGTGACCGGCGGAGGTGGCGTTGATGATCAGGTCGAAACGATCGCCTTTGAGCGCGAGGTGGGTGCAGGGCCGCAGGGCACCAACCGGTTTGAAATGCTCGGCCAGGGCCTCGGGCTTCCAGGGATTGCGGTTGGAGAGCACCAGTTCGGCGGGGCTCTGCGCGAGCAGCGGACCGATCACACCGCGCGCCGCGCCGCCGGCGCCGAGCAGCAGCACGCGGCGGCCACGCACTTCGATGTCGAGATTGTCGCGCAGGTCGCGGATCAGGCCTTCGCCGTCGGTGTTGTCACCGTTCCAGCCGGTATCGCTGCGCACCAGGGTGTTGACGGCGCCGGCGAGTTTCGCGCGCTCGCTGCGGGTTTCGCAGAACGCCGCCACACTGACCTTGTGCGGCAGGGTCACGTTGAGACCCTTGTAGCCGGCACGGTGCAGCTTGGACAGCTCCTGCTCCAGCGCGGCCTGGGATACTTCGATGGCCTCGTATTCCAGGGCGATCCGCGTCTGCTGCGCGAAGTCGGCGTGGATACGCGGCGAGAGACTGTGAGCGATCGGTTGCCCGATGACGGCGTAACGGTCCATGCGTTCCTGTTTCAGCGGTTGAGCCAGCGCGCGGCGTCCTTGGCGAAATAGCTCAGCACCATGTCGGCGCCGGCGCGGCGGAAGCACATCAGCGCTTCGAGGATGGATTTGCGTTCGTCCAGCCAGCCCTTGTCGATGGCGCCGCGCAGCATGCTGTATTCGCCGCTGACCTGATAGGCCGCCACCGGCACGCCGAAGGTCTGCTTCACGCGGTGAATGATGTCGAGGTAGGGCATGCCGGGCTTGACCATGACCATGTCGGCGCCCTCGTCGAGATCGAATGCGACTTCGCGCAGCGCCTCGTCGGTGTTGGCCGGATCCATCTGATAGGTTTGCTTGCCGCTTTTGCCGAGATTGGCGCTGGAGCCGACCGCGTCACGGAACGGTCCGTAGAACGCGGACGCGTACTTCGCGGCATAGGACAGGATCATGGTGTGCTTCATGCCGTCGCGTTCCAGCACCTGGCGCAACTGGCCGATACGGCCGTCCATCATGTCCGACGGCGCGACGATGTCGACGCCGGCGCGGGCGTAGATCAGGGCCTGGCGTCGCAGGATCTCGCAGGTGCGGTCGTTCTCGACATCACCGTGCTCGTCGAGTACGCCATCCTGGCCGTGGCTGGTATAGGGATCGAGCGCCACGTCGGCGACGATGCCGATGTCCGGCACGACCGCCTTGATCGCCCGGATCGATCGCACCATCAGGCTGTCCGGATTCAGGGCCTCGTCACCGTTCGGCGATTTGAGCGATGCGGGCGTCACCGGGAACAGCGCCACGGCCGGAATGCCCAGGGCGTGCAGGGCTTCGCATTCGCGGACCAGTTCGTCGATATCCAGACGCGTGACGCCGGGCATCGCACCGACCGGTCCGCGCAGTTCGCCTTCGGCGACGAACAGCGGCTGGATCAGATTGGCCGGCGTCAGGGCGCTCTCGCGCACCATGCGGCGGATGAAGTCGGCCTGCCGGGTACGGCGCAGACGCGTGGCGGGATATCGACCGAGGCTCACCGGATATCGACGTGGATCAAGCGGAGCGCGATTATACAGCGGTGATCGAGACCCATCTTGGCTGGCGTCTGGGCGTGTTCATGGTGCTGCTTCTCACGATGCTCGCCGCGGAAGGCCTGCGGCCGCGCTGGCCGTCCAACTTCGGTCTATTGCTGGTTTCGGACGGGTTGCTGCCGGCCGGCCTCAACATCACCGAAGGCGGCAAGCTTGCCGTCAACCTGGGACAGGCCAGCGGCTCGCCAACCGGCGCGCCACAGGGTCAGGTGCTGCTCGCCACGCCGGTCATTCGGGCCGGGTAGCGTTTTCTTCAGGGCTTGCGGATCCTTCGGACGCGTCCTCGATCCAGCCCGACAGGGTCTTGCGCGCCTCCTCGCAGCCGGTGCGCTTGTGCGACGAAAACAGCTGTGCGCTGGCCTCCACGTTTTCGAGTTCGGACAGCGCCTTCTGTACCGCCAGCAGTTGGTTCTTGGCGGCGCCGAACGCCAGCTTGTCGGCCTTGGTCAGCAGCACGTGAACGCGGCGCCGGTAGGCCTGTGTCCATTCCAGCATCTGCAGATCGTAGTCCGTGAGCGGATGACGGATGTCCATGATGATGACCACACCGACCAGCGATTCCCGGGTTTCGATGTAGCCACCAACCAGCTTGCCCCACTGTCTGCGTGTCGGTTCGGGCACCTTGGCGTAGCCGTAGCCGGGCAGATCGACCAGTCGTGCGTTGTCCTGTTCGAAGAAGTTGAGCAGCTGGGTGCGTCCTGGTGTCTTGGACACACGCGCCAGCGCCTTCTTGTTGGTGATGGTGTTGAGCGCGCTCGACTTGCCGGCATTGGAGCGTCCCGCAAACGCGATTTCCGGGCGATCCGGGGCCGGCAACTGGGGCAGCGCGGCGACCGAAAGCAGGAAGCGTGCGGCGACAAAAGGGTTGTGCGGCTCCATCAACAAGTTTCCCGAGCTTACGCGACGTTGTAAGATTCGCCGCCAAACTAACCCGACCTCCGCCTGCACCGCCACTGTCGGTCTGCGGGTTCCGCTGATAATGGAGTCTTTTGAATGAAGCGCTTTGTCTTCTTGGCCCTGCTGGGCAGCATTGGTCTCGCCCACGCGGCCGATCCGTTTGTGGACGGCGACGCGGAAGCAGGAGAAGCCAAGGCCGGCGTCTGCGTCGCCTGTCACGGTGTCGCCGGCAAGAGCACCAATCCGCAGTGGCCGAAGCTGGCCGGGCAAAGCGCCAAGTACATCGTCAAGCAGTTGGCCGCCTTCAAGTCGGGTGAGCGCAGCAATCCGCTGATGACACCGCAGGCGATGTCGCTGAGCGAGCAGGACATGGCCAACCTAGGCGCATATTTCGCGGCGCAGGAGCTGTCGCCCGGTGTTGCGAGTGAAGATTCGATCGAATTGGCACAGCCGATTTATCGCGGCGGCGACGGCGAGCGCGGCCTGCCGGCCTGTGCCGCATGTCACAGCCCCACGGGCGCCGGCAACCCGGGTGCCGGCTTCCCGCACATCGGTGGGCAGCAGGGCGAGTACACCGCCGCCAGCTTGCGCGCCTATCGCTCAGGGGAACGTGGAGCGGGTACGCAGGGTCTGATCATGCAGAGCGTGGCCGAAAAGCTGACCGACGCCGAGATTGACGCGCTCGCTTCCTACATCGCCGGATTGCAATGAGGTTTTCGACCATGCGTTTGTTCGCCCAGATTTGTCTGTTGTTTGTCGCACTCAGCCCGATTGCCTGCTCCGCGCAGGACGGACCGATGCGCTACCTGGAAGGCGAGCAATACCGCAAGGTCAGCAGTGTCACCGAACCCAAGGACGCGTCCAAGATCACCGTGACCGAGGTGTTCTGGTATGGCTGTGCCCACTGCTATGCCTTCGAGCCGTACATGCGCAAGTGGGCCGAGACCAAGCCGGGCGACGTGGTGTTCGAACGCATGCCGAATTCGCTGGGACGACCGGTCGGTCTTTTGCATAGCCGCGCCTACTACACCGCCGAGCAACTGGGCATCGAAAAGCAGTTCACGCCGAAGATGTTTGCGGCGATGCACGACCAGCGTCTGCCGATGTCCACCGAGTCCGCCATCGGCACCCTTGCCACCCAGCTCGGCATCGACGAAGCCAAGTTCAGCAGCACCTTCGAGGGCTTCGCGGTCGACAGCCAGGTGCGCCGCGCCGAGCAGCGGTCCCGCGACTGGGGCGTGACCGGCACTCCGACCGTGATCGTCGGCGGCAAGTACATGACGGCACCATCGATGGCGCACGGCTCGGACGAGGCGATCGACGTGGTTCGCTTCCTGGTCGACAAGGTGCGCGCCGAGCGCAAATAGTCCGTGAAGGGACTTCTGCTCGCCGCCGTGGCGGGCGCCTGCCTGGTGCCTCGGCTCGCCGCGGCGGCACCGGCGGCACGGTTGCCACTGCCGCTGGCGACCGTTGAGCAGGCTTGCGAGACCCTGTCACAGCGCCTCGGCAGCGTTGCCTTGAGCGACTGCCTTGGTGCCGACTTTCGCATGGCCGACAGCGGTAGCGTCGAGGGCCGTCCGATTCTGGTTCGCGATTTCCCGCCGACGGCGGCGCAGCCCGAAGGCGCCCGCGCCCCGCGCATCCTGCTGTTCGGCGGCATTCACGGCGACGAATACTCGGCCGTCAGCATCATGTTCCGCTGGATCGAACTGCTCAAGCACGATCGCTTCCAACGCTACGACTGGCGCGTGATTCCTTCGCTGAATCCGGATGGCCTGCTCGACCGCCCGGCCACCCGAATGAACGCCAACGGTGTCGACCTGAACCGTAATTTCCCGAGCGAGCACTGGGAGGAAC
Source organism: Banduia mediterranea (assembly GCF_031846245.1). Classification (NCBI taxonomy): domain Bacteria; kingdom Pseudomonadati; phylum Pseudomonadota; class Gammaproteobacteria; order Nevskiales; family Algiphilaceae; genus Banduia; species Banduia mediterranea. Next base: position 88,929 of record NZ_JAVRIC010000007.1, read on the forward strand.
GCGCGTTGCCGTACTGGCGCGAGAAGACCTTCCGCGACCCCCGGCGCTATCCCGGCAAGGCCGCCTTGTCGGAGCCCGAAAGCGCCTGGCTGGCGGCCGAAATCCGGGCATTCGTGCCGGACGTGATCGTCTCCGTTCATGCGCCGCTCGGCGTGCTCGACTTCGATGGCCCGCCGCCGCCGCCGGATCGATTGGGTTATCTTCGCCTCAAGCATCTCGGTGTCTATCCCGGTTCGCTCGGCAATTTCGCGGGCGTGACGCTGGGCATCCCGGTGCTGACCCCCGAACTGCCGCACGCCGGCATCATGCCCAGCGGGCAGCAAGTGCAACGCATGTGGGCGGACCTCAACGAATGGCTGGACGGCAACGTCGAAGCGCGCGAGGCGCCGCCGGTGCTGCTGGGACTCGATGAATGGGAATGGATGCCTACGCTGAGCCGGCGTTCGCGCTAGTCGCTTTCCTCACGGACGATGCGCCACTGTCCGTCGCTTTCCAGTCGCCAGTACTGCTGCTTGTGCGACAGGGTGGCGAAGCTGTCGCTCTTGTAGTCCTGATCGAACTCGGCGAGTACCAGATTGTCTTCGCCCGGATACAGGTACACATCCAGATTCTGGAGCGTCACGTCGATGTAGCGCTTGGCGCCGTTGACCCGCCGCTTGTATTGCGAGAACGCCTTCAGGTCCATGTTATCCACGGTGAAGGTCTTGGAATAGAAGCCGAGATAGGCCTCGGTGTCCTTGGCGGACCAGGCGGCGCGCCAACTTTCGATTCGCGCGAGGAAGGTGGCGCGCCGTGCAGCGGCCTCGGCAGCCGGCAGCCAGCTCGTGCCGTCGCTGAGGATGATCGGTGTCTCGCCTGGCTGAATGTAGCTGCGCAAGGCCAGCAGGTCCGCATTGGCGACGGTGACGCAGCCCTCACTGGAGCGTGGCGCGCGCGTATAGGTGTCGTCCGGCACGCCGTGCAGCCAGATGCCGTAACCGGTCTTGCCGAGCGAACGGTCCCAGACATTCGGATAGTTCGTCGGAAAGGCGCCGGCGCCGTACAGCTCCGGCAGACCGGAGCCGGCCAGCCAGTTGATGATGCGGTAAACCCCAACCGGCGTGCGGTTGTCGCCCATCACCTGTTTTCCGTAGCCATCCTTGCCCATCGCAACATAGAAGTCAGCCAGCACCTGCGGACTGCCGTCGCGGTTCTCGAGCAGATACAGCCGCGCGCGCGGCAGGTCCGCCAGCAAAGCATGCTGGTGACGTGGTGACAGACTCAGGATCGAGGCCGGCACACTGCCCGGCGGTGGCTCGCTGGTGTTGAGCCTCAAGCGCGCTTCTTCGATCAGTGCGTCGACCGGGGCGTCACCGCTGCTGAAGGAGCTGTTCACCGCACCGGCTCTGGTCGCCAGCATCTGGCTGTAGAGCAGCTGCGCGAGACGGAAATTGGGTTCGTCGTGGACCAGCTGGTCGAGATCGCGCAGAGCCTGGTCGATACGGCCGGCGTGCATCGCGTCCACGGCCTCACGCAGACGCTGCTCGGGATGGTCGAGCAGGGCGGAAGCCGTGGCGGTGCCGGCGCAGATGGCCGAGGCGATCAGGCCCGCAATCAGCTGCCGGCCGACACGCTTGTCAGTGCGCATCCGGAGCGCCGGACCGCGTTCTTTTCCTGCGCGATGCAAGAGATCGCGGCAAGCCCGCCTCAAAGCACCATTTCGCGCGTGATGCGCCATTGGCCGCCGCTCTGCCGAAGCTCAAGCAGCTTGGTGACCTGATCCGAGTAGGTATCCGACTCGTAGGTCTGGATGAAGCGGACCTGTGCGCGATCGGCACTCAGCAGATCGATCTGGGGATTGATGACGCGGACTTCGACCTTGCCCGGAGCCCCGACGCGCGCCCGGCGCTGGGATTCCCATTGCGCCCGGGTCTGACCGTCACCCGGATCGAAGTCAGGATCGTAGCTGGCGAGGTAGGCCGCCACGTTCTGGTCCGACCAGGCGGAAGACCAGTCATAGATCGCTTGCGAGATCGCTTCGGCGGTTTCCGGCGTCAGGGTCGTTGCCGGGGCCGGCGGCGCGCTCGCGATGGTCGCCGGTGGCGTCTGGATCGTCGGCGCCGGTGCCGTTGTCGGGGCAGTGGGTGCGACCGACACCGCTGGCGCGGCTTCGCCGGGCAAGGTGTTCATCTGTTCGAGCAGCCGCAGCTTCTGACGGACCACGCCATTGTCCTGGTCCAGCATCAGCGCGCGGTTGTAGGCCGCCGAGGCCAGTGCGGCGTAGATGTCGCCGAGATTCTCGTGCGCGGTGGCGTAGCTGGGGTGCGTGGCCAGTGCTGCTTCCAACGCATCGCGCGACTTCTCGTAGTCGCCGCGTTGGGCGTACAGCACGGCAAGATTGTTGTACGGCTCAGGCAGCTGCGGATAGTCGCGCGTCAGATCGGAGAACGCCTTGAGCGCATCGTCTTCGCGGCCGAGCTTGACCAGCACCAGCGCACGCGTGAACCGCGCTTCGGCGTCCTGGGGCACCTGCTTGAGGTGCGAGTCGAGGACGGTCAGTGCCTGTTGGTACTGTCCGCTGTTGATCAGGGACTGGGCCTGATCAAGCGCGGCGGCGCCGAGCGCGCTGCCCGCAATTGCGAAGATCGTCACCGCAGCGGCGACCCGGAAAATCCGTTTCACGCAGGAATCCCTCGGATTGGTAAGGAGATTTGAAATCGACGGTAATATAAAGCATCGCAGGCACCGACGTAGCCCCTCGTGGCGCTCCGAGTGTCGTCTGTCCATGACCGTCCGCCGTCCCGCCCCCTTCAAGCGTCCACGCATGAGTTCAGCAGCCCCCGCGGCGCCCCTTTTGCCCACCGCCTCAGACGGTTTTGCGCCGCGCATCCTGATCGTGCGGCTCAGCAGCATCGGCGACCTGGTATTCACCACATCGCTGCTGCGCGCTCTGCGCGCGGCCTACCCGAAAGCGCGGATCGGCTGGCTGGCGCGACGCGAACTGGTGGGCTGGTTGCACGCAGATCCGGACATCGATCAGGTGCATGCCTGGGACCCGCCAAAGTCGCGCAATCCCTGGATTTGGTGGATGCGTCTGCGCGCATTGCGCCGCGAGCTTCGTGGCGCGGACTACGACATTGCGATCGAGGCTCAGGGGCTGCTCAAGAGCCGCGTGCTGTGCCGGCTGTCCGGGGCGCCCCGGCGCTTCGGTTTCGATTCCCGGGAGCCTGGCGGCTTTTTGCTGCACACGCGGATTCCCAAAGCGGGCCAAGTACGTCTGATCAGCTCCGAGTATCGCGATCTGGCGGAGCGTCTCACCGGCCGCTTCGCGCCACCACCAAGTCTGAGGCTGCCGTCACCCCAGCGCGAGTTGCCGCAGGGTGTGGCGGTGTTGTGTCCGTTCACGACGCGGCCGCAGAAGCATTGGTTCGACGACTACTGGCCACAGCTCGCCGCCCTGCTCAAGAACAATCTGGGCCTGGACAGCGTGATTCTCGGCGGCCCCGGTGACCGTGAGCATGCACAGCGGCTGTTGGCACAGTGCCCGCCCGGCACGCTTGGCCTGGCTGGCGAGACCTCGCTGATCGAGGCCGCGCAGACCATCGAACGCGCCCGCGTGCTGATCGGCGTGGATACCGGCCTGACGCACATGGGCGTGGCACTGGGTATTCCCACGGTGCCGCTGTTCGGTTCGACCGTGCCGTATCGCGAGGGCGGTTCCGGGCCGATGCGCGTGCTCTACGACGAACGCCACTGCTCGCCGTGCAAGCGCCGGCCAAGCTGTGGCGGCGCCTACACCTGCATGCACGATCTCACGCCGATGCGGGCGTTCGAAGCGGCGCGTGAACTGATCGCGGGGCGAGTCGCATGAAGGTCGTGCATCTGGAAACCGGGCGTCATCTGTACGGTGGTGCGCAGCAGGTGGCCTATCTGCTGTCGGCGCTGCCGCGCGAACTGGTCGACAGTCATCTGGTTTGTGTGCCGGACGCGCAGATCGGCGCGGCGGTGGCGAGCCTCGGCTTGCCGGTGCACGAACTACCGATGACTGGCGATCTGGACCTGGCGTTCATCGGTCGCTTTCGCCGCCTGTTACGACAGCTGCAGCCCGATCTCGTGCACATTCACAGCCGGCGCGGCGCCGATGTGCTCGGCGGGCTTGCCGCGCGTCGCGCCAAGGTGCCGGCGATTCTGTCGCGGCGTGTGGACAACCCCGAACCCTGGCTGTCGGTGCGATTCAAATACCCCTTGTTCGATGCCGTGCTGGCAATCTCCAACGGTGTGCGCGACGCGCTGCGTGCCAGCGGCGTGAGCCAGGCGATCGAGGTGGTGCGTTCCAGCGTCGATCCGGCGCCGTGGCGCGAGCCGGCACCCCGCGAGGAATTCCTGCGCAGCTTCGATCTGGACGAGACGGCGATCACCATCGGCGTGGTCGCGCAACTGATCATGCGCAAGGGCCATCACGTTCTGTTGCAGGCGCTCCCGCCACTGGTCGCGCGGCATCCAAATCTGCGTGTGCTGTGTTTCGGACAGGGGTCGCGCCGCGAAGCCTTGGAGGCAGCGGCGCGTGAGCTGGGTCTGAGCGAGGTGGTCCGTTTCGTCGGATTCCACAAGGACCTGTCGCGCTGGATGGGCCACTTCGACCTGCTGGCACATCCGGCGCTGATGGAAGGCCTGGGCGTCACTCTGCTGCAGGCGGCCGCGGCCGGCGTGCCGGTCATCGCCTGCCGTGCCGGCGGCATGCCCGAGGCCGTGCACGACGGTGTCAACGGGATTCTGGTGCCGCCGGGCGAGGTCGATCCGCTGCGCGAGGCCCTGGCCCGCTTGCTCGACGACGCGGCGCTGCGCCAGCGCTACGCGGAGGCCGGGCGGCGTCTGGCGGATACCGAGTTCTCGATCGCGGCGATGGCCGAAGGCACGCTGGCGGCGTATCGGGCGGTGCTTGCGTCAGCCGGACGATAAAGCCTCGGGTTCGCGCAAAGACGCGAAGAACAGCGTTCAAATCAAAACGGTTTGCTGTTGATTTCTCTTGGCGCCTTTGCGTCTTTGCGCGAACCTCAAAAGCCTTTCAGTAAAGGCTGGCTTCGCCTTCGGGCCGGTGCTTGAAGCGCCGATGAATCCAGAAGTACTGGGGCAGTGCCTCGCGAATGCCGTCTTCGATCACCCGATTGATGGTGGTCGCGTCCGCCAGCTCATCACCGCTCGGAAAGTCTTCGAGCGCCGGGTGGATCGTGACGATGTAGCGCCCGTTTTCGCGCGCGCAGAAAAACGGCACGACGGCGGCGCGACCCATCTGCGCCAGCCGCGCGGTGGCGGTGATCGTGGACGCCTGTATGCCGAAGAACGGCGCGAAGACAGAGATGCGCCGGTCCAGGGTCTGGTCCGGTGCGTACCAGATCGACTGGCCGCGGCGCAGCGCCTTGACCAGGGTGCGCAGTTCGTCGCGCGGCAGTGCCGGCAGTCCGGAGCGCTGCTCGCGCCAGCGATGCATGTAGAAATCCAGCACCGCGTTGTTGTACGGACGATACATGGCATGAAACGGCACGCCGGCGATGCACAGGTATCGTGCCGCGATTTCCAGCGTGGTGAAGTGGCCCGTGAGCAGCAGCGCGCCCTGCCCGCGTGCCTGCGCCGCGCGCAGATGTTCGATGCCGCGCACCTCGCCACGCGGCGCCAGCCGCCGGTCGGACACCCACCAGGCCATGCAGGCTTCGAATCCGCCGGTGCCGATGGCGGCGAAGTGTTCGTCGCAGAGTTGTTCGATCTCCTCGGCCGGGCGAGTCGGGAAGCACAGGTGCAGATTGGTGCGCACGATATGGCGGCGCGATTTCATCACGCGGCCCAGGCTGCGGCCGATGAAGCTGCCCAGCCCCAACTGCCAGTCGATCGGCAGCAGGCACAGCACGCGCGCCACGCCCAGTCCCAGCCAGGTCGGCCAGAAGCGCGGATACAGCAGCGCGAGCTTGAAGTCGGGTCGGAACACCCCTCAGACGCCGTAATAATCGCGATACCACGCCACGAAACGTGGAATGCCCTCGTCGATAGAAGTCTTGGGGTCAAAGCCGGTGTCGCGCCGCAGTTCGTCGATGTCGGCATAGGTCTGGCGCACATCGCCGGGCTGCATCGGCAGCAGTTTCATGTTGGCGCTGCGGCCGGTCGCACGCTCGATCACCGCGATGAAATCGAGCAGCGCTTCGGGACGGTGGTTGCCGATGTTGTAGAGCCGGTAGGGCGCACGGCTGGAACTGGCGTCCGGTTCAGCCGGATTCCACGCGTCGTTCGCTTGTGCGATGCGCTCCATGATGCCGCGCATGCCGTCGACGATGTCATCGATGTAGGTGAAGTCGCGGCGCATGTCGCCGTGGTTGTAGACCTCGATCGGCTGCCCTTCGATCACCGCCTTGGTGAACTTGAAGTAGGCCATGTCCGGCCGGCCCCAGGGGCCGTACACCGTGAAGAAGCGCAGACCCGTCGTGGGAATGCCGTAGAGATGCGCATAGGTATGCGCCATCAGCTCGTTGGATTTCTTGGTGGCCGCGTACAGCGAGATCGGATGGTCCACGTTGTCGTTCACCGAGAACGGCAGACGTTCGTTGGCGCCATAGACGGAGGATGAAGACGCGTAGACCAGATGCCGCACCTGTTGCGCGCGGCAGCCTTCGAGGATGTGCAGGAATCCGTTGAGATTGCTCTGCACATAGGCGTGGGGGTTGCTGATCGAATAGCGCACGCCGGCCTGCGCCGCCAGATGAACGACGATGCTGAAACGGTTGGCCGCGAACAGGGCTTCCATTGCCTCGCGATCGGCGAGGTCCACCGTGTGGAACGCGAAGCCGGGACTACCGTCCAGCTGGGCCAGCCGCGCGTGTTTCAGCGCCGGATCGTAGTAGTCATTGAAGTTGTCGATGCCGACGACGTCGTAGCCGTCCGCCAGCAGCGACCGGCAGTAGTGATAGCCGATGAATCCGGCGGCGCCGGTGACCAGGATTTTGCCGTCGCGCATAGGGGAGGGTCGCGGTGGTGACGTTATCGGGCGCGTAGTTTATCGCTGCTTGCACCAGCGCCGTGCGGCCGCCATGCTGCGCCGCGATGCGCATCCTGTATACCGTGCTGCTGTATCTGCTGACGCCACTGGCGCTGCTGCGTCTGGCCGTGCGTGGTTTGCAGCTGCGCGACTATTGGCGGCGATGGGGCGAGCGATTCGGCCTGGTGGTGCCCGCCGCCGAGCCTACGGAAGTCTGGGTACATGCCGTGTCCGTGGGTGAGTCGCTGGCGGCGATGCCGATGATTCGCGAACTGGTGGATCAGTACGGACCCGGCCGCGTCTGGGTCACGACCACCACGCCCACCGGCAGCGCGCGCGTGCGCGAGTCCCTGGGCGACGCGGTGCGGCACAGCTACTTTCCCTACGATCTGCCGGGCTCGGTGCGGCGCGCCATGCGGCGAATCGCACCACGTCGCATCGTGATCATGGAAACCGAATTGTGGCCCAACCTGTTCCGTGCGGCGCGAAACCGCGACGTACCCTTGCTGGTGGCGAACGCGCGCCTGTCACCGCGATCGTTCCGCGGCTACTCGCGGGTGCGCGGCTTCGCCGCCGAGACGCTGCAGAACTGCGCCCTGATCGCGGCACAGTCCGAACATGATGCGATGCGCTTCAAGAGCCTGGGGGCACCGCGTGTGGAGGTCATGGGCAACATCAAGTTCGATCTCACGGTGCCGGCCGATCAGGTCGAAGCCGGTGCCGAACTGCGCGAGCGCTTCGGCGCGGCTCGGCCGGTATGGATCGCCGCGAGCACGCACGAGGGCGAGGAAGTGGCCGCACTCGACGCCCATCGCGAGTTACGCAAGCACTTCCCCGATGCCGTGCTGATTCTGGTGCCGCGACACCCGCAACGATTCGACACGGTGTGGGGCCTGATCGACCGTTCGCGTCTGCGTGGCGCGCGCCGACAGTGGAACAACGCCGATGCGCACACCGAGGTTTTGCTCGGCGACAGCATGGGCGAAATGTTCACCTATCTTGCCGCCAGCGACCTCGTCTTCGTCGGCGGCAGTTTCGCGGCTGTCGGCGGCCACAACATTCTGGAGCCGGCCGCGATCGGCAAGCCCGTCTTGTTCGGCCCGCAGATGCACAACTTTCTGCCGTCGCGGGCGCTGCTGCTGTCGCTCGGCGCCGCCGTGGAAGTGCCGTACGCGGCCAAGCTCGGCCCCGAACTGATCGCGCTGTTCGGGAACGCCGAGCGTCGGCGTCGCATGGGTGCCGACGGGCGCGCCGCCATTGCCGCCAACCGTGGCGCGCTGCGTCGTTTGATCGAACTGCTCGACGGTTTGTAGCCGCTCAGCAAGAGGCGTTTCGCTTGGTGGCGTCTCGGTTTGCGCACCGTCAGATGATGCGCAGGACTCAGTCCGGATCGTCCACGTCCGGACTGTCCGGTTGCTCGTCGTCTTCCGGATCGTCGGTTTCCGCTACATTCCCGGCTTTCGGCTTGGCGGGTATGCCGGAGTCCGGTTTCGGTACGGTCTTGAGATCGGCCGGCAGATTCCACTCCTCCGGCGCAAAGCCCGCACCGCGCATTGCACGAACCAGGGTTTCGAGCGGCTTGCGACTGCCCCGCGTCGAAACCAGCGAACCGGATCGTGCGATCACGGTGTCGAGTTTTTCCAGCACCAGGGCCCGGTCGCGTATCGGTGATCCGGTGCTGTTGCGGCGTTGCGCCCATTTCTGCGCGAATGTGAACTCTGCCGTCGGCACGATCAGCGCGCCCTCGCCCGGCATCACCAGCTGCACCAGCTCACCGTAACGGCTGACTTGCAGCCGCGTCAGTGCGGATTCGAACATCTTGAGGTCAGGCATGAGCGCTTCGGGTCGTCCTGAGGGAATCGCCTGGACCGCTTTCGGTTCAGCGGCATCCACCTTGCCACAGGCCGGGATACGCCGCCTTAAAGGCCATGCCGCGAGCGGCACCCCGCAGAATGAATCTGCTGCGGCATGGTCGTTCCCTCAGCCCCCTCTCCCGCAAGCGGGCGAGGTTAGGTCGGCATCACGCCGCGCGTGATTCACGCTAATGCCGGACCGGCAATCCTTCAACGCTCGATAGTGCCGCCGTAGTACCCGTGCTTCTGGGACCTGAGTTATGCTTCGCGCCCGCCATGACGTCGGATTCATGGCGCGGCGTTAGCAAGGCGAGGAACCCGCCGTAGGTGAAGCCGCATGCTGCCGTTACAATGAAGCCCGACGCGCCTGTAGCTCAGCTGGATAGAGTACTGCCCTCCGAAGGCAGGGGTCGCAGGTTCGAATCCTGCCAGGCGCGCCAATCAATCCAAGCTCGCAGTACCGTTCAAGGCGAGACGGCCTTCAAGGCTCGTATTCGAACCTGCGGCCCCAGAACAACGCATCGCCCGGCGATGGAAAGCGAAGCGAGCCATCGCGAGTTCGAATCCTGCCAGGCGCGCCAATCAATCCAAGCTCGCAGTACCGTTCAAGGCGAGACGGCCTCCAAGGCTCGTATTCGAACCTGCGACCCCAGAACAACGCATCGCCCGGCGATGGAAAGCGAAGCGAGCCATCGCGAGCTCGAATCCTCCCAGGCTCTCCAATCAATCACTTAGCAGATGCTGCCGTCTGAGCTTGTCCGTTTCTTATGCATTTTTTGGATGGCAAGCAATCAATCCGCAATAGCCTTCAGCAACGCATCCTTCGCGTCGGGTAACTACTCACCCGTTTCAGCGTAGAGCTGACCGGAAAGCGCGAGTTGGATAGCGATGAGGGGGTTGTATCCACGGTTGGCCATGGTCTGCAGGTAGCTGGAGATGCGGCAATAGGCTTGGGCGTACGCCCGGTTGCGGAAGCAACCGGAGACTTTCCGCTTGACCTTGCTCATGCGCAGCTCACGCTCGGCACGATTGTTGGTAAACGCGACATGAGACTCTTTGGCAAACAGCAGGACGGCGCTCTCATGGTCGCTCAGTCGTTCCCACAGCTTGTGGGCATCTGATTTGGCGATTCGGCCGCGCTTGCCGTTCTGCCGTGGGGGAATCGGCGGGAGTTCCTTGTCGCCCCGGGTCAGGATGTTGCGGTAGAGTTTCGGGAGTTTCGCGTATTCACGGCCGTTGAGCTTTTTCCGTTTGCGCCTGGAGACCACCGCGCAGGTCTGTTGCAGCAGGCGCTTGAGGTTTCTCGCCCAGGCGTAGCCGTCGGCGTCGGCGTCGGCGATGAAGGTGAGCTCCCGCAAGAGGTGCGCGCCGCACAGCCTGTGCCCGCAGTGGTCGTACGAGAAGTAGGAGGCCCAGCAGTCGTGGATCATGGCGCCGCCGTAGCACGGGATGACACCGATGTCCGCCATCGCTTCGAGCCCACGCTTGGGGTGCAGGAACTTCAAGACGTACTTGAGGAGCGTGCCCCGGAGATCGCGAGGCCAATCAGGGTCTGCTCGAGTTCGTGCTCGTCTTGGCGGTGTGCTTCTCCAGGAACACGGCCATCAGGAGCTTCAGGAGCATCAGCAGTGCCTCCACCAGGGCGCGGCCGCCGAGGTGGGTCTCTATGATGGCCGGCTCGGTAAGCCAAGGAACCCACAGTGTCAATTGTGTCCAGAGGTCAGCTGACCGACGGCGGTGATCTGGGGCCAGCGCGGCGCGGGGTCAGGCTTGGGTGGCGATGAAGCCGTACTGAGTCAGGGCCTTGATCCAACGGGGCGCGTTGCGTTTGACGCTGCGGGCTTGGTAATCGACGACGGTGTTTCAGTACGGCTGGTTGCGGCTGAGCATGTAGAAGACGGTTCGCAAAAGCTTGTGGGCCATCAGTTCTCTGAGCACGAAGACATGGCTGGCCGTCAGCTCGCCTTGCACGGCATCGAACAGCGTCTCGCGGGTGGCCTTGAGCCGCCGACTGCCCGTGGACGTCACTGACCGACCACGCCCAGGCGGATGCCGAACCGAAAAAGCCTGATGGCGATCAATCGCTGTCGGCCGGTTCAACGTGCGCTCTCGAAGGAAGTAATCTGGGGGGCGAGTCGGTCCGGTGGGTCACGTTAGAGTGCGGGGTCATTGCCGCCAAAAATTTGCGCGACCTTCTTCCTCCATCTCCCGCCCTACTGTCTCTTTCTTCCTCGGGGGCAGCGCACGTCGCAATCATCGTTAGCGTGAATCACGCGCGGCGTGATGCCGAACGACCCTCGCCCTCTCGCGGGAGAGGCGCTCGCGGCATGGCCGTTAGTACCGGCCGAACACCGGACTATGGCGCGACCATGAAGTCCGGTGGCTCCGGCGCGGCCCAAAGCACTTCTGCGGCGTCTTCGGCGCAGTAACGCCGCGCCGCCTCGGCTGCCTCCTGGATCAAAGCCTGGCGCTCCTCGGGCGCCATCGGGTCCGGCCGTCCGCTCGGGTCGCGCCCGGAAACCTGTGTCGCGCTTCGGTAGGCCGCGACCCGCTCCTGACGTAGACCACACTCCGCCCGGACTTTCTCCGCGAACTCGCGTGGCACGACCGACAGCGATCGGGGCGCGATCTGGCGCGATTCGATGTAGTGACGATCAAGGCGCAGGGCCGGGCCCGGCGCACGATCCGCGTAGTGCACGACACCGTTCGCGTCCGTCCACTTGTAGACGCCGGCCGCAAGAGACAGAGACGTGGACGTCAGCATCGGCAGTAAGCACACGCAGATGCGAACGACCGGTTTCATTGACTGTCGGCGCCGCAAGTGTCTCGAACCCGGGCCTGCGTCCGTTCGAGCAGCTGCGCATGCTGAACCGCGTCGAGCGTTCGGCGCTGGCCCAGGGCGTCTTCCTCGATGATGCTTTCGGCGTCCCGATACTGCTGCAGGCGCTGCCTTGCCGCCTCGCAATCCGCCGACGCTGACGGGGCCTGCGTGTCGGAAGCAGGCATCGCCCGGTCGGGAATTTGGGCAGCGCCCGGCGCCGGCTGGTCGCCAAAGTGCGCGCGTCCCTGGGCGTCAACCCAGCGATAAATCGTCGCACCGCTGACTGCAGTTGGTGCAGCCAGACAGAGGCTCAACAGGAATACGATTTCGCGCAGCATTGGCGCCCTCCCGCGACCAGCGCTCAGTGTATTGTGCGGCTGACGGCGCGCACAAACGGCGTTCGCCCTGGGCGGCTGCCTGAACGCAGGGCTCAGGGGGCCACGGCCACCGCAGCCTCGAACCGACGCATCCACCAGGGCACGTCAATGTGAATCACCTCGACTTCGCCCGTGCCCGAAGGCGCGTGAATCGCACGACCGCCGCCGAGCCACATCACCACATGGACACCGTTTGCCTGATTTCCGGGAAAGCGAAAAAACAGCAAATCGCCGGGACGCACATCCTCTGAGTCAATTTCCAGGCCACTGTGCATCTGATCGCGCGCCGAACGTGGCAAACTCAGACCCGCCGCCCGGTAACTGAAATGCACCAGCCCGCTGCAGTCGAATCCCGCAGAATCGGCACCGCCATAGCGATAGGGTCGGCCCAGCTGACCCAATGCGGCATCGAGCGCACGCTCGCGTGTTCCTGAGTCACCCTGTTGCGGACGCAAGGGCTCACTGCCGCAGCCCGACAGAATCAACGCGGCCCAGCACAGCAGTAGCCAGCAGGGGCGCAGCAGAATCATGCCGTCGGGGCGCCGCATTTCAGAATAATCCGCGGAGTCTCACTGGGTAGAGGTCGTGCGTGCCGAATCCACGGCAGCGGCCGACAAGTGTTCAGACCGCGTCGGGACCTCGTTCTCCGGTACGAATGCGCGTGGCCTGCCCGAGATCGTAGACGAAGATCTTGCCATCGCCGATTTCTCCGGTGCGCGCAGCCTGGGTAATCGCCTCCGTCGCCGGCTCGACCATGTCCGGCTCCAGCGCGAGTTCGATCTTGATCTTGGGCAGCAGGTCAACGACATACTCAGCACCGCGATACAGCTCGGTGTGCCCCTTCTGCCGCCCGAACCCACGAACCTCGGTCACCGTCATGCCCTGCACGCCGATATCCGACAGCGCTTCGCGCACTGCGTCGAGCCGGAACGGCTTAATGATCGCAATCAGCATTTTCATCGGCACTACCCTTCTGTTGTTCCTGGAACCCGATCCAGGTTCCGATCAATGTAGAGGGCAGTGTAGACGGCGCCTCGCGCAAAAAGAAAGGCGGGCGCATTGCTGCGCCCGCCCGGTTTGCCGCAAGACCGAGGGCTTACTCCCGCTTGAATTCCGGATAGGCCTCGAGGCCACATTCGGAAAGGTCCGTACCCATGAGTTCTTCTTCTTCGCTGACGCGCAGACCGAGGATCATCTTGAGGACGAACCAGACGATCAGGCTGGTGATGAACACCCACAGGAAGATGCTGACCAGACCCAGAAGCTGGGCGCCGAAGCTCGCACCCTCGTTGGTGATCGGCACCGCCATCAGACCCCACATGCCAACCACGCCGTGGACCGAGATGGCACCAACCGGATCGTCGATCTTGAGCTTGTCGAGACCGATGATCGAGAACACCACGATGATGCCGCCCACGGCCCCGATCAGCGTGCCGGCGACCGGAGTCGGGGCCAGCGGTTCGGCGGTGATGGCGACCAGGCCCGCGAGTGCGCCGTTGAGCGCCATCGTGAGATCGGCCTTGCCGAACACCAGACGTGCCACCACCAGCGCGGCGATGGTACCGCCGGCCGCCGCCATGTTGGTGTTCACGAAGACGCGTGCCACTGCATTGGCCTCGTCGATGTTCGACACCACCAGTTCGGAACCACCGTTGAAGCCGAACCAACCCAGCCACAGGATGAACGTACCCAGGGTGGCCATCGGCATGTTCGCACCCGGAATCGGGTTGATCTTGCCGTCTGCGCCATACTTGCCGAGACGCGGACCGAGCAACAGTACGCCCGCCAGTGCCGCAGAAGCGCCGCACAGATGCACGATGCCGGAACCTGCGAAGTCGTTGAAGCCGGCGGCGTCGAGGAAGCCGCCGCCCCACTTCCAGAAGCCCTGAACCGGGTAGATGAAGCCGGTCATGAAGACGGCGAAGGCGAAGAACACCCACAGCTTCATGCGCTCGGCAACCGCACCGGAGACGATCGACATCGCGGTCGCAACGAACACGACCTGGAAAAAGAAATCGGACAGGCCGGAGTAGTAGGTATCACCACCACTGGCCAGCACGTCTTCGACGGAGTTGTCACCACCGCCCAGCAAACCGCCGAAGCCGGGGAAGTACGGGCTCATCGCATCACCCGGATACATGATGTTGTAGCCCATCAACATGTACATGACGCAGGCCACGGCGTACAGGCCGATGTTCTTGGTCAGGATTTCGGCCGTGTTCTTGGCACGGACCAGACCCGATTCAAGCATCGCGAAGCCGGCCGCCATCCACATGACGAAGGCGCCCATCACCAGGAAGTAGAACGTATCCAGCGCATACGCGAGCTGGACCGTCGCATTTTCGGCATCGGACATTTCCGCCGGAGCCTCTTCCTCGGCCATCGCCGGTGCCTCGCCCATGGTTGACTCGGGCGCCATTTCCTCGGCCAATTCCATCGTTTCCGGCGCTTCCGGCGCCATCTCATCCTGCGCCATCGCGAACCCGCTGAAGCCCAACATCATGGCCGCGAGCAATGACATCAAACGCATCGTTTTCATGCTTTTGTCCCCCTGATTTTCAAAGCGCGTCTTTGCCGGTCTCGCCGGTCCGGATGCGGACCGCCTGTTCGAGCGAAAACACAAACACCTTGCCGTCCCCGATCTTGCCGGTGTGTGCCGCCTTGGTGATCGCTTCGATCGCCGCGTCGAGCGTTTCGTCTTCGACAGCGACTTCGAGCTTCACTTTCGGCAGGAAGTCGACGACATATTCCGCTCCCCTGTACAGCTCGGTATGACCTTTCTGACGCCCGAAACCCTTGACCTCGGTAACGGTAATCCCTTGCACGCCGATCTCCGAAAGCGCCTCGCGCACTTCGTCAAGCTTGAACGGCTTGATGATGGCCGTAATTAGTTTCATCTGTAGAACTCCTGGACCAGTCGTATCCCCATCCACCTGGCAGTCGAGGTGGGTTCGGGTTATCCCCCAATGCATCTAACATGCCAGTGCATGCGTTCCGAAATGGAATTTCCCGCACCATCCTGGTGCCGATCACGGCTTGTGCTCGCGTCCAGACAGTAACTTGTCTAGGCTTGAGGCTGGATCCGATTCGGGGTGTACGCGATGTCCACAAGCCGGCAACTGGAAGAGCTGGCCGCAAAATTGGCGCAGGCACTGCCACCAGGCCTCAAGGGCCTGAGGCGCGAGCTGGAGGATAATTTCCGGGCGGTGCTGCGCGCCCACCTAGATCGGCTCGATCTGGTGTCCCGCGAACGCTTCGACGTTCAGGCGGAATTGCTGGCACGCACCCAACAGAAGTTGCAGCGTCTGGAGCAACGACTCGACGCGTTGGAATCCCGCTCCGCCTCGAATACATCCGCCTGAAGCGGCGCGGGTTCCTGAGCCGTTCATGTCCCAGCACAGCCTCGCAACCGTCCACTCGCGGGCGCAGAACGGCTTGCAGGCGGACCCGGTCACGGTGGAAGTGCATCTCGCGCCCGGTCTGCCAGGACTGTCGATCGTCGGCCTGCCCGAGGCCGCTGTTCGTGAGTCCAAAGACCGTGTACGCGCCGCCATACAGAATTGTGGCTACGAGTTCCCGGCGCGCCGCATCACGATCAATCTGGCGCCGGCGGACCTACCCAAGGAAGGCGGACGCTTTGATCTTGCAATCGCCCTCGGCATCCTCGCCGCTTCGCGGCAGATACCACACGAATCGCTGAGCGACATCGAGGTACTGGGCGAACTGCGTCTGTCCGGCGCGATCGCGCCGATCCGTGGCGCCTTGCCCGCTGCAATCAAGGCCGCGGACGCCGGGCGACGCCTGCTGCTGCCACTCGATAATCTCGGCGAGGCCACGCTCGCCCCCGCCGCCGAGGCGATCGCCGCCGAACGTCTCGGCGATCTATGCGAGCAATTGCAGCGCGGCCCGCTCGCCAGCAGCGAGCCACCCACGCTTGAGCCGACACCGTTCGCACAGGCCGATATCGCCGACGTGCGCGGGCAACATCAGGCCAAGCGCGCGCTCGAAATCGCTGCCGCAGGTGGACATTCCCTGCTCATGGTCGGACCACCCGGCAGCGGCAAATCCATGCTGGCACAGCGCCTGCCAGCCCTGCTGCCACCGCCGGACGCTGCCGAATCTCTGGAAATCGCCAGTGTTGCGTCCATTTCACGAGAAGGCTTTGACGTGTCCCGCTGGGGCCAACGCCCCTACCGCGCGCCGCACCACACCGCTTCGGCCGTGGCTCTGGTCGGCGGCGGCAGCGACCCGCGTCCCGGCGAGATCACGCTGGCGCATGGTGGCGTGCTGTTTCTCGACGAGCTTCCGGAATTTCAACGACAGGTGCTGGAAGCGCTGCGCGAGCCATTGGAAACGGGACAGGTCACGATTTCGCGCGCCGGACGGCAGGCCGATTTTCCGGCCCGGTTTCAGTTCGTGGCGGCGATGAACCCCTGCCCCTGCGGCTGGAGCGGTGATCGCGAACGCGAATGCCGCTGCTCGCCGGACCGCATTCATCGTTATCGGGACCGGATCTCGGGGCCGCTGCTGGACCGTATCGACCTGCACATCGAGGTGCCCCGGCTGCCGGCCGCGGAACTCAGTGGACCGTCCAATGCATCGGCCACTGAAACCACGACTGAGGTTCGAGCCCGCGTCATCCGCGCCCGCGAACAGCAGTTGCGGCGATCGGCCCGACCCAATGCCGCGTTACTGCCAAACGAACTGGACAGCCTGGTTGAACTGAGCGAAATGGCACGATCCATATTGGTGCAGTACGCGTCCAAAATGGTGCTTTCGGCGCGCGCCATGCACCGCGCCGTTCGTGTCGCGCGTACCATTGCGGACCTTGGCGACAGCGCTCAGATTCGGCCGGCGGACATGGCAGAAGCGCTGCGTTATCGCGCGCTGTCCGCTTAAGCACGGCATGCATGGCTCCAAAAAAAAAACCCGGCTTTCGCCGGGTTTTTTTATCGAAGCTTGTCGAACCAACCTTACAGATCGAATCCATAGCTCATGCCGAGGATGAACTTGGGATCGTCCTCGAAACCACTCACGTCGATATCGGTATCGATGTACTGGAAGCTGGCGCTCAGGTTGTCGTCGATTGCGACGGACAGACCGATGCTGTAGTCGATGTAGGAATCTTCCTCACCGCCGAAATAACGCTCGATCTCATCGCCCGAGTACTGGCCGACACTGGCAGTAAAGGCAAGCTTTTCGGTAATCGGCAACTCCATACCCAGCGACAGATAGCCCGCCTCTTCCGCATCACCATCGCCCATGAAGAAGTTGGTTTCATCGCCGTAGGCATACGACAGGCTGAAGTAGCTGAACGAGACACCGACATAGAATTCCAGCGTGCTCAGATCCGAATCGGTTTCATCTTCTTCCGGGTACCAATAGTAGGTCGCCCCGAAATCGTAGCCCAGCTCACCCACCGAACCGCCGAAACCGACATAGAAATCCTGCTCGGTGCCACCGCCGAAGCCGATGTTCGATGCCCAGGTGCCCGCGTACAGGCCGCTGTCACCTTCCCAATCGATACCGCCCTGAACCGCAGCATCGCCACCCTTGCCCTGCGAAAGGCCGCGGAAGCTGTAATCGCTGAAAGCACCCACGTTCCCCGACCAACCGGCAAATGCGGTGGGGCTCGCAGCCGCCGCGCACAATGCCGCCATAGCAGCCACTCGCTTCATTTTGAACATGTAAATCTCTCCCAATCGGTTGCGCAATGATTTTCTGAACTTATGCACGGCGCGGAGGCTGCCTCCATGAATGCCCAATTCCCCCTAATCGCCGAGCACCACATTGTAGCAATTTGGATGCCAAATCGGTGCACGCCGGAAATCCGGCCCAAAACAAAACGGCCGGCTCGTCTCGGACGAACCGGCCGTTTCTGATTCCGCTCGCGTGAGGCGCCCCCAGAAGTGACTACAGACCGGACTGGCCGAGCATGTACTCCACCGCCTCTTGCACTTCTTCGTCGGACAGCGACGGATCACCGCCCCGTGCAGGCATCTGGTTGATACCGTTGATCGCGCCCTCGACGATGGCGTCCACGCCACCCTGGGCATCGATGCGCGCCTTCCAGGCGGCGGCCTCTCCGATTTTGGGCGCGCCGAGCACGCCCGCCTGATGGCAGGCGCCGCAGACCTTGCCGACGATTTCCTCGCCGCTCATCGGCGCGCGCGCACTCGCTTCGGTCTTCTGCATCAGCGCCGCCGGATCGGTCACGACCATGGCGACGGGCTTGACGCGCTCTTCGAGCCGCGCCATGGCCGCCGGGTCCATGCCTTCGTTGGTCGCGGAAAAATCGACGATGGAGGCCGCGATCGCGATGAGAAAGGCAAGGCCCACCAGAATCGCGAGAACGGTGAGGAAGGTAGCGAGGAATTTCTTGTCGTGATTGGCGTGGTCCACCAGCGGACTCCGGTCCCGTGAGAGAAATTAAGGCGCGCAGTATAGCCATGCCGCGCGCCGTTGGCGTGGCGATCAACAGTTCAAATCGGAATCAATCGCGTGAATTGTAGTACAGCCGCAACACTCATGCGGACGCCGTTGCCGAGGATGGCTCGAACCGGCGGTCGAAAAGCGGAACCGATCAATAGACCGTACAGCCGGTCTTGGCGCGCAGTTCTTCCGCGCTCACTTCCGACGCCAGCTCGACCAGACGAATGCCTTGCGGCGTCACGTCCAGAACGCCCAGTTGCGTAATGATGCGGTCGACCACGGCGACGCCGGTCAGCGGGAGGTCGCAGTTCCCGAGGATCTTGTGCGACCCGTCCTTGGCAGTGTGTTCCATCATCACCACCACGCGCTCGACACCGGCCACCAGATCCATCGCACCGCCCATGCCCTTGATCATCTTGCCGGGCACCATCCAGTTCGCCAGATCGCCACGCTCGGACACCTGCATGGCGCCGAGAATCGACAGGTTGATGTGCCCGCCGCGAATCATCGCGAAAGAGTCCGCGCTGGAAAAATAGGCGCTGCCGGGCAGCTCGGTGATCGTCTGCTTACCGGCATTGATCAGATCCGCGTCGACCTCGCTGTCCAGTGGATACGGGCCGATGCCCATGAGGCCGTTTTCGCTCTGCAACCATACGTCCATGCCCTCCGGGATATAGCCTGGAATCAGGGTGGGCAGACCGATCCCAAGGTTGACGTAGTAGCCATCCTGCAGCTCCTGCGCCGCGCGCTTGGCCATCTGTTCGCGTGTCCAGGCCATTTCAGCTCTCCCGCGTGGTGCGCTTTTCGATGCGCTTTTCAGGACTGGGGTTGTGTACCAGGCGCTTCACGTAGATGCCGGGCGTATGAATCATGTCGGGATCGAGCTCGCCAATGTCCACCAGTTGCTCGACCTCCGCGATGCACATCTTCGAGGCTGTTGCGCACATCGGATTGAAGTTGCGCGCGGTCTTGCGAAACACCAGATTGCCGGCGCGGTCGGCCTTCCAGGCCTTCACCAGAGACAGGTCCGCGCGCAGACACCTTTCCATGATGTGGGGCTCGCCGTCGAACTCGCGTACCTCCTTGCCCTCGGCCACCAGCGTGCCGTACCCGGTCTTGGTGTAGAACGCCGGAATCCCGGCGCCGCCAGCCCGCAGCTTCTCGGCGAGACTGCCCTGCGGCGTGAACTCCAACTCCAGTTCGCCGGCCAGGAACTGCCGCTCGAACTCCTTGTTTTCGCCGACGTAGGACGCAATCATCTTGCGGACCTGTCGCGACTCCAGCAGTACGCCCAAGCCGAAACCATCGACGCCCGCATTGTTCGAAATCACCGTCAGATCCTTGCAGCCGGTTGCGCGCAGGGCGTCGATCAGCGCCTCGGGAATCCCGCACAGCCCGAAGCCGCCCACCGCCAGTGTCATGCCGTCGCGAACCACGCCCTCCAGCGCGGCGGCAGCACTGGGAT
This sequence comes from Banduia mediterranea, assembly GCF_031846245.1. Classification (NCBI taxonomy): domain Bacteria; kingdom Pseudomonadati; phylum Pseudomonadota; class Gammaproteobacteria; order Nevskiales; family Algiphilaceae; genus Banduia; species Banduia mediterranea. The sequence goes on from NZ_JAVRIC010000007.1 coordinate 108,877, forward strand.
ATTGTTTGTTCATCGCCTCGTCCTCCAGGCCAAGCCCGTTTCAGGCTGATTTCGCATGCGGTGCGGAACGTCAGCCACTCGCATTCACTCGGCCGGCTCGAACTCGACCAGTTCGGCGCCATCGGCAACCTGTTCGCCGACGGCGCAGAGCAAGCCGGTGACCGTGCCGCGTGCCGGCGCCGAAAGCGTGTGTTCCATCTTCATCGCCTCCATCACCACCAACGGTGTTCCCTTGTCGACCAGTACACCGACTTCGGCCGGCAGCTCCAGTATTTTCCCCGGCATCGGCGCCAGCAAACCGCCCTGCGCATCCTGCTCCTCACCGGCATGGGCCAGCGGATCGAGGCGCGTCAGCCGGTACGAATTCCCGCCAATGAAGACCTGCAGAATCTCGCCGAGCGCAACGACGCGCGCATTGAAATGCCGGCCGCCGACGGTGGCCTGCAAACGGCCGCTCGCATCGAGCCGCGCCTGCGCGGCCTCACCGTCGATCCGGTAACCCTCCGGCGCGTACTCCACTTCGAGCACGCGGTGCACATCGGCGTGAAGCCATTCGATCTTGCGCCGCGATAGCCCGTTGAGGCGCCAGCCGTCGGCCTGTGCCCACGGTGACCAGCGGTCGAGCGAACCGGCTGCATCCTCGGCCCGTGCGCGTGCTTCGTCCAGCAGGTGGTGCAGCCCGGCAGCTTCGAATACCTCGCGCGGCGGTGCGGCAGCCGGCGCAAGCAGAATAGCGCGCTCGCGTTCGATCAGACCGGTATCGACACGCCCGGCACGGAAGTCGACATGGTCGATCAAGCGCGCCAGAAAGCGGGCGTTGTTGCCCACGCCCGCCACCTCGAACGCGGCGAGCGCACCCAGCATGCGGTCGATGGCGCGATCACGGGTTTCGTCCCAGACGATGAGCTTGGCCAGCATCGGATCGTAGTGCGGGCTGACTTCGTCGCCCTGATCAACGCCGCTGTCGATCCGCACATGCGCCGATTCGGCCGGCGTGCTGAACAGCGCCAGGCGACCGATCGACGGCAGAAAGCCCTTTTCCGGCTCCTCGGCGTAGAGCCGCACTTCGATCGAATGCCCGTGCAGTGGCACCTGCTCCTGGCTCAGCGGCAGCGCTTCGCCGGCGGCGATCCGCAGCTGCCATTCGACCAGATCGAGACCGGTGATCATTTCGGTCACCGGGTGCTCCACCTGCAGACGCGTATTCATCTCCATGAAATAGAACTGGCCGCTCGAATCCGCGATGAACTCGACGGTGCCGGCACCGACGTAGCGGACGGCGCGCGCAGCATCACAGGCGGCCTTGGCCATGGCGGCGCGTCGTTCGCCATCGATGCCGGGCGCCGGTGCTTCCTCGACCACTTTCTGGTGGCGTCGCTGCGCCGAGCAGTCGCGCTCGTGCAGGCTGATGACCGAGCCCTGGCTGTCGCCGAACACCTGAATTTCGATGTGGCGTGGCTGCTGCAGATACTTCTCGATCAATACCTGCTCGTCACCGAAACTGGCCCGCGCCTCGCGCTTGCAGGACGCCAGCGCGGCGGCAAACTCGCCGCTGCCTTCGACCACGCGCATGCCCTTGCCGCCGCCACCGGCCGAGGCCTTGATCAGCACCGGGTAGCCGATTTCGTCGGCCTTGGCCTGCAGCAGCGCCGGCTCCTGCGCATCGCCGTGGTAACCGGGCACCAGCGGCACACCGGCAGCGTGCATCAAGGCCTTGGCCGCGGACTTGGAGCCCATGGCCTGAATCGCCTCGACCGGCGGGCCGATGAAGACGACGCCAGCCTCGGCACAGGCGCGCGCGAAACCCTCGTTCTCGGACAGGAAGCCGTAGCCGGGATGGATCGCCTCGGCGCCGCTGCAACGTGCCGCGTCGAGGATGTTCGGCACCTGCAGGTAGCTGTCCTTGGAGGCGGCCGGCCCGACGCAATAGGCTTCGTCGGCGAGCCGCACATGGCGCGCCTCGGCATCGGCCTCCGAATACACCGCCACGCTGCGAATGCCGAGGCGGCGGCAGGTCCTGATGATGCGGCAGGCGATTTCGCCACGATTGGCGATCAGTACTTTTCCGAACATCAGAATGTGCTCCCCGACAACAAGCTGCGCGTGCCGAAGATGGCGTCGACCTCGCTCCTGGAAACTCTCATCGCAGGGCGCTCCATCACATCCGGAACACGCCGAAGCGCGTCTGCGGAATCGGCGCATTGAGCGCGGCCGACAGGCCCAGCGCCAGCGTGCGGCGCGTCTGTGCGGGGTCGATGATGCCGTCGTCCCAGAGCCGCGCCGTGGCGTAGTACGGATCGCTCTGCAGATCGAACTGACTGCGGATCGGCTCGCGGAACGCGGTTTCGTCGTCGGCGCTCCAGAGTCGCCCCTTGGCTTCCAGCGCGTCGCGGCGCACGGTGGCGAGCACACTCGCGGCCTGCTCGCCGCCCATCACCGAGATTCGCGAATTCGGCCAGCTCCAGAGGAAACGCGGCGAGTAAGCGCGGCCGCACATGCCATAGTTGCCGGCGCCGAAGGAGCCACCGACCAGCACCGTGAACTTCGGCACCTGCGCAGTCGCCACAGCCGTGACCAACTTGGCGCCGTCCTTGGCGATGCCGCCGTTCTCGTACTTGCGGCCGACCATGAAGCCGGAAATGTTCTGCAGGAACAGCAGCGGAATGCCGCGCTGCGCACACAGCTCGATGAAGTGCGCGCCCTTCTGTGCGGACTCGGCAAACAGGATGCCGTTGTTGGCGACGATGCCCACCGGATAACCATGAATGTGTGCGAAGCCGGTCAGCAGGGTGGCGCCGTAACGTGCCTTGAATTCATCCAGGCGTGAACCGTCGACCAGACGCGCGATGATTTCACGCACGTCATAGGGCTTGCGCGCATCCGCCGGAATCACGCCGTAGATTTCTTCCGGATCGTAAAGCGGCGCTTCCGGTACCTGCAGGTCCACGCCCGGCTGCTTGCAGCGATTGAGATTGGACACGAGACGGCGCACCAGCGACAGCGCATGGTGATCGTTTTCAGCCAGATGGTCGGCCACGCCGGACAGGCGCGTGTGCACATCGGCACCGCCGAGATCCTCGGCGCTCACCACCTCGCCGGTGGCGGCCTTCACCAGGGGCGGACCGCCGAGAAAGATCGTGCCCTGATTGCGCACGATCACGGTTTCGTCGGACATCGCCGGCACATAGGCGCCGCCAGCGGTGCACGAGCCCATCACGCAGGCGATCTGCGGTATGCCCTGCGCCGAAAGATTGGCCTGATTGAAGAAGATGCGGCCGAAGTGCTCCTTGTCCGGAAACACCTCGTCCTGCATCGGCAGGAAGGCACCACCGGAATCGACAAGATAAACGCAGGGCAGATTGTTCTCGCGCGCGATTTCCTGGGCGCGCAGATGCTTCTTGACGGTCATCGGGTAGTAGGTGCCGCCCTTGACCGTCGCGTCGTTGGCCACGATCACGCATTCCCGACCGCTGATGCGGCCGATGCCGGCCACCACGCCGGCACTGGAAATCTCCCCGCCGTACATGCCCCAGGCCGCCAGCGACGACAGTTCCAGGAACGGCGAACCGGCGTCCAGCAGACCGTCGATGCGCTCGCGCACCAGCAGCTTGCCGCGTGCCACATGCTTGGCCCGCGCCGCTTCGGACTCGCCCTGCGCCACGCGCTGCATGGCCTCGCGCAGTCCGTCCACCTGCGTCTTCATGCCCGCAGCATTGGTGCGGAACTCCTCGCTGGATGTCCGCAATTTCGATTGGATGATGCTCACCCGAGCGTCTCGCCGAAGAGTTCGCGGCCGATCAGCATGCGGCGGATTTCCGAGGTCCCGGCACCGATTTCATAGAGCTTGGCGTCGCGCCACAATCGGCCCGCCGGAAACTCGTTGATGTAACCGTTGCCGCCCAAAGCCTGAATCGCCTGCCCGGCCATCCAGGTGGCCTTTTCAGCCGAATACAGAATCGCGCCAGCCGCATCCTTGCGCGTGGTCTCGCCGCGATCACAGGCCTTGGCCACGGCGTAGACATAGGCACGGCAGGCGTTGAAGCCCACATACATGTCCGCCAGCTTGCCCTGCATCAACTGGAATTCGCCGATCGCCTGGCCGAACTGCTTGCGTTCGTGCACGTACGGCAGCACTGCGTCGAGGCAGGCGGCCATGATGCCCAGCGGCCCACCGGACAGGACCACCCGTTCGTAGTCCAGGCCGGACATCAACACATTGACGCCGCGTCCCACCTCGCCCAGTACATTGTCTTGCGGCACCTCGCAATCCTCGAACACCAGCTCGCAGGTGTTGGAGCCGCGCATGCCGAGCTTGTCGAGCTTCTGCGCCGTGGAAAATCCGGCAAAGCCCTTCTCGATCAGGAAGGCGGTGATGCCGCGCGCGCCAGCGCCGGGATCGGTCTTGGCGTAGACGATCAAGGTGTCCGCGTCCGGACCATTGGTAATCCACATCTTGCTGCCGTTGAGCACATAGCGATCACCCTTGCGGTCCGCGCGCAGGCGCATCGACACCACGTCCGAGCCCGCCCCGGGCTCGGACATCGCCAGGGCCCCGACATGCTCGCCACTGATCAACTTCGGCAGGTAGCGTCGCTTCTGCGCCTCGCTGCCGTTCTTGCGCAACTGGTTCACGCACAGGTTCGAATGCGCGCCGTAGGACAGGCCGATCGAGGCGCTGGCACGGGAGATTTCCTCCATTGCCACCACGTGCGCGAGATAGCCCATCTCGGTACCGCCGTATTCGGGCTCCACTGTCAGACCCAGCACGCCCAGTTCGCCGAACTTGCGCCACAACGGCATCGGAAAGGCATTGTCCTGGTCGGTCTTCGCCGCCAGCGGCACGATCTCGCGCTGCGCGAACTTCTGCGTGATCTCTCGCAGTTGGTCGACCTCATCGCCAAGATCGAAATTCAGGCTTGCGCTCATCCGGGACTCGCTCCGTGCTGGCCACCCTTGTGTGTGTGTCCCACGATCTATAGCTGCGCAGCGACACCTGCCGGGTTTGGCGGCTCAGTGGAATGTGCCCGGCACGACGGATTCTAGGCGCCACGCATCAAAAAGTGAAATATGATTCACAAAAAACAATTGAGATTCACATCATGGCTTACCAACGCTCGCCGCTGATGCAGGAACGACTGGCCGACAATCGCCAGCGCATCCTGCGTTCCGCGCGTCGACTGGTGGCGAGCGGCGGCTTCCGCGCCGCGTCGATCAGCGCGGTGGCGGCGGAGGCTGGCTTGTCCACCGGCGCAATGTATCGCTACTTCCCGTCCAAGAAAGACCTGTTCGTGGAAGTGCTGGACGAGGCCGTCACCCATGAAGTGTCGATCCTGCGCGAGATCGTGGACCGACCGGCGCCGGCCATCGAACGCCTGCGCGCCGCGGTGGAATCCTTCGCAGCGCGCGCCCTGCAGGGTCCATACCTCGCCTACGCCTTCATCGCCGAACCGACCGACCCCGAAGTCGAAGCCGCCCGTATCGTCTGCCGACAGCGGTTCGGCGAAGTGTTCAAGGACGTACTGCGCGCCGGCGTCGCCAGCGGCGAGTTTCCCGAGCAGTCCGTCGAGGTCAGCGCAGCCTGCATCGTCGGCGCGTTCACCGAAGCCCTGGTGCGTCCGGTGGCGCCATCGTCCAAGGCCAGTGACGCTCACGCGCTGATCGATGCGATTGCAGACTTCTGCGTGCGTGCGGCGAGGGGGAACAGGAGCGCCTGATTCGCCTGATTCAACGCAGGTATCGAACCCCTAAGCCGGCATAGCCGGAACCAAACAGGATGAGGCAATCTGTCGTCGTGTCGATGGAGACCGACGATGACAGAGATGCTGGCGGCAGCGTAAGCGTTCAAACCGCAGCGTCCTATTCGCGCGGATCATTGGCCATTAGCCTGCACGCATCGACTGAAACGGAGCGATGCGATGGAAACAGGAATGGGCAGAGTTCGTTACGTCCGACGCAGCGAGTCGGATTGGCGCGCGTTGATTGAAGAGTGGGCGCAAAGCGGGCAGAACCAAGAAGCGTTCTGCCGCACGCGTGGGCTTGCGCTGAGCACGCTGGGCAACTGGCGGCGCAAGCTCAAGGGCGAATCGGTGTCATCGCCCGAATCGCCGCCGCGTGAAGCCGCCGGCTTTATCGAGCTGACGGCACCGGTGGCGTCAGAAAAAGAATCGCCGGCCTGGGATGCACAAAGGTCGAAGGTCGGGGTCAGGTCTAGGTCGAAGGTCGGGGTCAGGTCTTGCGCCTTGACGCAGCCCGCCGATCCACACCTCGCGCGATCCGGCTTACCGTCGAGTAGTCGAGTAGTGCTACCCGAAGTGCACACCGATCTGCGGAAGTTGTCGGTGTCCGCTCTCGTAGGCGTCGCGACCTTCGTCATTGAGGAAGATAGCTTGACGGGCATTGCCGCGCGCCATCACATGATGGATCGCGTCGGGGAATTCGATACGCAGAGGGCGGGCCATGCGGGGAACGTAGCGAAGCCAAAAAAATTTGGCAAGGAACAAGACCTGACCCCAACGCTTGGGACTTTTTGGGCGCGCAACAACAGGTCAGACTGGGCGTGCTGAACGCTCGAGCACACATATTCCGAACGCCGCAAATGAGCGAAACCGCACCGCCAAGGCTAGGACTTTTTTTGAGCAAGCGCCGAATGCGACCAGCCGCATGACCTTGGGCGGCGAGGCAGATTCGTTCGGGCTGCCCAGGGTCCGTCTCAATTGGCAGCTCACGTTTCTGGACCATCATTCGCACTGCGTGCTTGCCTCCGCACTGGCCGACGATCTTTTGAGACGCGGCATTGCCAGACGCCTGGGTCCGATCGGTCTCGCCGACGAGGTGCAGTTTTCGAACCACCCGCTCGGCACGACACGGATGTCCATCGACCCGGGCGACGGAGTGGTCGATACGAACTGTCGCGTGCATGGCATCGACAACCTCTTCACTGCCGGCGGCAGTGTCTTCCCGACGGGGAGCTGAGCCAATCCAACAGTCACCGTTCTCACACTGACGCAGCGCCTCGCGCGCCACTTGTCTACGGTCTTCGCCACTGCGTGAGCGCGCTTCGACACAGCTTGTCACCGTCCGGAGCGAGCGACACGGCACAGTCGACTACGCGCGGCGCGCGTGCCGGCTCGGCGGGACAAGCGTAAGCGTCTTTCTCAATCGCGCAGATCGACGAGATAGCGGCCGGTCATGCTGGCGCCCATCAGGTCCTCGGCGGCCTGGGTCACCTCGTCGAGGCGGATCGTGCGGCTGACGATCCGGTCCAGATGACGCGGCTTCCAGTCGCTGGCGAGGTGCTTCCAGATCTCCAGCCGCCACTCGCGCGGCACCTCCACCGACCAGATCCCCAGCAACGACGCGCCGCGCAGAATGAACGGAATCACCGTGGTTTCGAGCTTGGGCGAGGACGCCAGACCGATCAAGGCGATATTGCCCCAGGGTTTGACGGTGCGCGTGAGATAGGCCAGCGCATCGCCGCCGAGATTGTCGACGGCGCCACCCCAGACCGCCGTTTCCAGGGGCTTGCTGCCAAAGTCGAGGCGCTTGCGATCGACGATCTCGCTGGCGCCGAGCGCCTTGAGGTAGTCGCCGGCCTGCTCCGGCTTGCCGGTGATCGCGGCCACCTTGAAACCGGCGCGTGAGAACAGGTCGGTGGCGATCGATCCGACACCGCCGGTCGGCCCGGTGATCGCGATCGGGCCCATGTGCGGTCGCTGGTGATTGTCGAGCATGCGCTTGAGCGCCAGCGCGGCGGTGAAGCCGGCCGTGCCGATCGCCATCGATTCACGCAGCGACAAGCCATCCGGCAGCGGCACCACGGCATAGGCCGGCACTCGCGCGTACTGCGCGAACCCGCCGTCCAGCTGTTCGCCGATATTGCAGCCAGTGACCACCACCGCCGCACCGGCCTGCACGTCTGCGGAACTGCTTTCGACCACCACACCGGCGAGATCGATGCCGGCCACGCAGGGCGAGCGACGCATGATGCGGCCCTTGCCGCTGACCGCGAGCGCATCCTTGAAATTGAGGCCGGACCAGTGCACGCGGACAACCACCTCGCCCGCGCTGAGATCATTCAGCGCAATCGTTTCCAGACGCGCTTCGGCGCGTTTGTCGACGGTGTGCACTCTGAGTGCCTGAAAGCTTTCCATGGGATGTCTTCCTGTAGGATGTGACCCATTGTAGGGCTCAGGTTTCGTCACTTCTCAAGGCCATGCCGCAATACACCCGCAATCCCCCGCTGGATATTCCAGAGCTTGATCCGGACCCGCTGAAACAACTCGATAAATGGCTGGCCGATGCACGCGAGGCCGGCATGATCGATCCCACCGCGATGGCCCTGGGCACCGCTACTCCGGACGGGCGTCCCTCGGTGCGCATCGTGCTGTTCAAGGGCTTTCGGCACGGCGGTCTGAACTTTTACACGCACCTGTTGTCGCGCAAAGGTCTTGAACTTGAGATGAACCCCTTTGTTGCGGCCACGTTCTGGTGGGACCGGCTGGAGCGCCAGGTCCGCGTCGAAGGGCGGGTTTCGCGCCTTCCGGAGACGGTGGCCCGCGATTATTTTCAGTCGCGACCACGTGAAAGTCAGCTTTCGGCCTATACCTCGCGACAATCGCAGGTGGTGGGCAGCCGTGAGGCGCTGGACGCGCGCATGCGCGACAACGCGCAGAAGTTCGAAGGTCAGGCGATCCCGTTTCCCGACAGCTGGGGCGGTTATTCGCTGGAGCCGGAATCCTTCGAATTCTGGCAGGGCCGGCCGGGCCGTACCCACGACCGGCTCTTGTACCGCCGCTGCGTCAAGGCCTGGAAGATTGAGCGCCTCGAACCCTGAGGGCGCCAAGTGGGTCGCGCGGCTGGGGCTGGAGCGCCACCCCGAAGGTGGCTGGTACCGGCGCATCTACCAGTCCGCGCACACGCTGAACACCAGGCACGGCGAACGCTGCTGCGCCAGCAGCATCCACTACCTGCTGGATCGGGGCTCGCCGATCGGCCGTCTGCACCGCAACCGCAGCGACATTCTGCACGTACTGCAGTCCGGCGGACCGCTGGAATATCTGAGCTACGACGAGTCACGGCCACCGCGCCGGACGACGCTGGGCTTCCACGCCCCGGATGCGATTTCGCTGTTGATTCCCGGCGGCATCTGGAAGGGCTCGCGTCTGCTTGGCGAGGCCTCGCATGCGCTGGTCACGGAGCTGGTGATCCCCGGATTCGACTGGCAGGACCATCGCTACGCCGATCACCACTGGTGGCAACAGCAGACACAGGCCTTTCAGGCAATGCTCGCGCCGTTCATCGCGGACGACTGACACCGGAAGGCGGCCCGGCGCAGCGCGACAAGCTCCGCCGCTTTCGTTACCTTTCCCGCCCCCGGGACCGTTCGCGACAGTGCGCGGGCCCGGACGTGTCGATGGAACCCTTGTCCCTCGACGACACTCCAAGACGACGACAATAACCAGATCACCGGGAGATCTCCGTGAACCGACGCCCTCTGTTGCTGCTCGCAGCCGCCATCGTGGTGGTCATCGCGATCATCGGGTTGTGGCCCGGCAAGGACCAGGACGAGCCGCCCACCGCCGACGGCAGCGCTGCGGCGGACGCTTACGTCGAAGCGATGGGCCGGCAACACGAAGGCGATACTCCGCAGGCCAGCGAAGCGGCCAAGCAGCCGCCCACCGCCGCTGTCGAGCACGAGACCGTCAGCTACGGCTCGGTCAACGGCGAGGACTTCAACGGCTATCTGGCACGCCCGGCGGGCGTGGAAGGTGCACTGCCGGCACTGGTGATGTATCACGAATGGTGGGGACTCAACGACAACATCCGGGCGATGGCGGATCGTCTGGCCGCTCATGGATATCTGGTGCTGGCCGCGGACTTCTACGACGGCCAGATCTACGACACCCGGACCGGCGCACAACAGGCCATGAACGCAGCCCTCGACGACAAGGCGCGACTGGCGGCCAACATCTACGCAGCCTTCGACTACATCAAGTCCAAGGGTGCACCGCAGGTCGGCGTGATCGGCTGGTGCTTCGGCGGCTCGATGGCTTTCCAGAACGTGCTGCTGACCCCCGCCGGACTGGACGCCGCGGTGATCTACTACGGACAGGTCGGCGGCGACGCCGAAAAGCTGGCGCCAATCCAGTCGCCGATTCTGGCGTTTTTCGGCGGGAAGGACGACAGCATCCCCCCGAAGGCCATCGAGTCGTTCGAAAGCACCATGCACGATCTCGACAAGTCGCTTGAGGTCCATGTCTACGCTGACGCTGGTCATGGTTTTGCCAACCCGTCCGGCAAGGCCTACCAAAAGAAAGCCGCGGAAGATGCCTGGGCGCGCACGCTGGCGTTCCTGCAGGCGCACATGAGCCCGGTCGGCGACGAAGCCGCGGCATCGCCCGCAGACTCCGATGACAATCCCGGCTGAGCCGACTGACGCAGCCGGGACAGCGGCTGATCCGTGCTTGTCGCCACGCGATTGCTTGCGCATGATGGACGCCCTTCGTCTGAACGGGATCACCCCGCCCCCATGATCCGCAGCTCCGCCTTCAAGTACGGCGTACTCGTCGCCCTGAGCCTGTCGCTGCTTGTCGCCTGTGCGACCTCGCCGCTGGGTCGGCGTCAGCTCAAGCTGTTCTCCGAGCAGGAGATCGCGCAGATGGGCGTTCAGTCCTATCAGGAGCTGAAAAGCGAAACGCCGGTCACCAAGGACGCCTCGGTCAACCGCTACGTACAGTGTGTAGCGCAGGCGATCACCCGCCAGGTTGCGGGTAACACGGTATGGGAAGTCAATGTCTTTGCCGAGGATCAGGCCAACGCCTTCGCCCTGCCCGGCGGCAAGATCGGCGTCTACACCGGCCTGCTCGACGTGGCCAAGAACCAGAGCCAGCTGGCCGCCGTCATCGGCCATGAAGTGGGCCATGTCATCGCCGGCCACTCGAACGAGCGGGTGTCCTCGCAGGCCGTGGCGCAGCTCGGCGGGCAGCTCACCTACGCCGCGACCGGCATCGATCCGCAGCTGCTCGGTGTGGCCGCGCAGACCTTCTTCCTGCTGCCGTATTCACGCGCGCATGAAAGCGAGGCCGACCTGATCGGCGAAGACCTGATGGCGGATGCGGGCTTCGACCCGCGCGAGAGCATCCAGTTGTGGATCAACATGGGCCGGCTCAACAACGGCGAGCGCCCGCCGCAGTTCCTGTCGACCCATCCTTCACCCGAAAACCGTATCCGCGACCTGAACAATCGTCTGGAGCATTCGATGGCGATCTACAACCAGGCACGCGCCGCGGGGCGTCGGCCGAACTGCAAGTAAGGGGTGAGGCGGGAAGGCTGGCAACCGCCGCGGCCTTTTCGCGCTTCTACGCCTCACACCTCGCGCCTTTCCCCCTCACGCACATAGTTCACGCCGTCCGCGGAATCATCGGACTCTCGGCATAGGCCGCGAAATGGCAGGCCGAATAGCCGCCGCTGGGAACCCGGCGCAGGACCGGCACCTGTTGCGCGCAGACATGATCGACCAGCGGACAGCGCGTTCTGAACACGCAACCGCTGGGCGGATTCGAGGGACTCGGAATCTCGCCGATCAACTCCACGCGCTCGCCCGGAAGCTGTGCTTCGAAATCCGGTACGGCCGACAGCAGAGCACGCGTGTAAGGATGCTGCGGTGCTTCGAACAGCGCGTCGCGCGCCGACTGCTCCATGACCTTGCCCAGGTACATCACCATCACCCGATGGCTGAGCTGGCGCACCACCGCCAGATCGTGGGAGATGAACAACATCGCCAGTCCGTACTCGCGCTGCAGGTCCACCAGCAAATGGACGATCTGGGCCTGCACCGAAACATCCAGCGCACTCACCGGCTCGTCACAGATCAATACCTTGGGGCGGACCACCAGGGCGCGCGCAATACCGACGCGCTGGCACTGACCGCCCGAGATTTCATGCGGATAACGATCCTTCAGCTCCGCATCCAGACCGACACGCTGCATCATTTCGAGCACGCGGGCGCTGCGCTCGTTGGCCCCCACCTCGGGACATAGTGTCTTCAGCGGTTCGGCGATGCACTGTGCAATGCTCATGCGCGGATTGAGGCTCGCCTGCGGGTCCTGGAAAACGATTTGGACCTCGCGGCGCAGCGGCCGCCAGTCGGCGTCGCTGTAAGCGGTGACGTTGTGACCGTCGATGCTGATCTGCCCGCCCGTCGGCGTCTCGAGCCCGACCAGAGCGCGCGCCAGCGTGGACTTGCCGCAACCGGATTCACCGACAATACCGAGAGTCTCGCCGGCATGGAGGTCGAAATGCATGTCGTCGACCGCCTTGATCACGCCGCACGGCCCGAACAAGGGCCAGACACGCCCCCGCTTCAGCGGATAGTGAACTCGAAGGCGCCGCACCGAAAGAACCGGACGTCGCGTAGCTACTGTAAACATGGCGCCTCGCCCTCTCAACCTGAACGGCTGCAGACGATTCTGCCGCCGTTCGGCGGGCGCAACTGTGCCCCGCGTCGCGGGACACGGCAATCCCCCATATCGGTTACTCGAGCAGACTGCGCAGCATCCATGCGGTCTTCTCGTGCAATTGCATGCGCTGTGTCAGCAGATCGGCCGTGGCTTCGTCGTCGGCCTGCTCGGCCTGCTGGAACACCTCGCGAGCGGTCCGCGCAACGGTTTCATGACCGCCGACGAGCTGGACCACCATGTCCTTCCACTCCGGTACGCCCGGTTCTTCCTCGATCTGCGAGAGTTCGGCGTACTGCTTGTAGGAACCGGGAGCGGGATAGCCAAGCGCGCGGATGCGCTCGGCAATCTGGTCGACCGCCGTCGCGGATTCAGTGTACTGGCCCTCGAACATCAGATGCAGGGTGTTGAACATCGGACCCGTCACGTTCCAGTGAAAATTGTGCGTCTTGAGATATAGCGTGTACTCGTCCGCCAGCACCCGACTCAGCCCCTTGGCGATGGCCTGACGCTGTTCCTGGCTGATTCCGATATCGATCTTCATGGTTCTGCCCTTAAATATGGATGAACGAACGCAACAGACAGCGCCCGATATGTATTGCGTAAATTAATACTGGTCCGCTTAACAATCCATTAATTCTATTGAAACGAGGGTCTCGCATCGTCGCGCAGGATGATGCGCGGTCCAGCGGCCATGTCGGCAGAGGCACCTTGAAAATGAATCCTGTGCCAGGCAGGCTGCCCATCTCCCGCTTCAATTGTAGCGACGCGCCGGGCGGGCGGAGCCACCGCTAGTGCGGCGAAATCGCCTTTTGCTTGCGATAGTACGAAAAGATATCGCTCAGGCTGTGCCTGGGGGACCAGCCGAAGGTATCGCGGAAAGTGTGCCCATCGATGATCACCGGATATTTGAAATAGTTGATCAGATAAGGCGGAAAGAACGCGTTCCAGTTGAGCAGACCACTGATCGCCTTGGGTAGCATCGGCGGCACCGAGGGCACCGGCAACTTGCGGCATCCCGCCTGCACGACGGCCTCCTGATAGGGCACCCAGTCTTCGGGCGCCACGTTGTAGATGCCGGGCCGGTTCCTTTCGAAAGCCAGCACCATCGCCTCGGCCATGTCCTCGACATGGACGAACTGCATCATCGGAGAAAACCCCGTCAGCACCGGTGCCAGCGGTCTCGACAGCAGCAGCGACATACTGTTCTTGACGCCCGGACCGAGCACATTGCATGGCCGCAGGATCGTCATGTGCAGCTTGCGATGCTTCCACAGATAGATCTGCGCGAGGCTTTCGAGTTCGACCGAATCCACCAGATCCTGGGTCACCTCGGAGGCCTTGAGCGGCGCCTCTTCCGACAACAATGCCGGATTGTAGGGACTGGCGCCGTAGACGAAATACGTGGAATGCATGACGACCTGCGAAACCTTGTACTTGCAGCACAGGTCGAGCAGGCGCTTCGCACCGAGCACATTGGTGTTGTAACGGCGCAGGCGATCGGATTCATGCGCGAACATGCGGCCGATGTGCAGCACGGCGTCGAACTGGTGGCGGCGGAAGATGTCCTCGAAGCCGCGCGTATGTGTGGCGACCTTGTACGAGGGAATGCCCTCGTCGGTCTCGACGCGACGGCGAAAGTCCACAGCAACGACGTTGTGGCGCTCGTGAAGCCGGGCGATCACGCGCTTGGCGAGCGCACCGGCGGCGCCGGTCACCAGAACCGTCTTTCTTTTCGGGGGCGGCATGCTAAAAGACCTTCTTCCGTTCCTTCAGACCCTTGCGTATCAAGCCCCCGATCGCCTTCTTGACCATGTCGACCCGCGCCAGCACTTCGTCCTCGCTCTGCACCGGGCATTCGAAGCGCATCGGCTCGCCGAAGTTGAGGATCACGCGCGCCGGTAGCGGCAACGGCGGCGCGATCGGCACATAGGGCACCCCGAGCAGACGCGCCAGCGGCGAGATATTGAACAGGGAGGGCATGGTTTCCTCGCAGCCCACCACGCCGACCGGCACGATCGGCGCATTGTGCTGCAAGGCCAGGTGCATGAATCCGTTACCGAATCGCTGCAGCTGGTAGCGGTCACGGTAGAGCTTGCCGCTGCCGCGTATTCCCTCGGGAAACACCACCACGGCTTCCTCGCGTTCGAGCATGCGCCCGCAATTGACCGGGTCTCCGATCACCCCGCCAATCGCATTGAGCCAGTTTCCCAGCCACGGCACCGTCGGGAAGAAGCGTTCGATCATGGCGCGACCGGCGCGCGGACCGTGCGGATTGGTCAACATCGAGTAGCCGATCAGCAGACCGTCCATCGGCAGCTGGCCCGAATGATTCGGCACGATCAGAACCCGGCCCTGCGCCGGAATGTTTTCCAGTCCGTGCGCAACCACGCGGAAATAGTGCTCGTAGAGCCAACGCACCGGCGGCACCCCGAGCTTGATCGCATCTTCGTTGTATCCCCAGGGGTCGTAGCCGAAGCTGCCGAGTGGCTTGGGAACACGCGCCAGCAGGCCCTGAATCTCGGCACTGACGAATCGATCGGTCAATTTCTGCTTCAGGCTGGTTTGCTGCATTGCATGGGCCGGCATGTCCCGGCCCGCCTCCTTCAGGCAATCGGTACAACTTTGCGTGTGCTGCCGACATGAACACGAGTGGAGAGCCTGCAGGTTCGCCGGTCCGGTCGGACTTGTGTCTGCACTATAGCGAGAACCGCAGGACCGCGGCCACGCAAACCACCGGCTGTTCAGTCGCGGGCTTGCTCGCTGGTCTGCGGCGCGAGCGCGCGGCGCTGAAGATTCCACAGCCGTGCATAGTCGCCGTCAGCAGCCAATAGCGCAGCATGATGACCGCGTTCGACGATAAGGCCGTGACGCAGCACGATGATTTCGTCGGCATCGACCACGGTCGACAGCCGGTGTGCGATCACCAGCGTGGTGCGCTGCCGCGCCGCTTCCGCCAGTGCGCCCAGAATCGCCCGCTCCGATTCAGTGTCCAGCGAGGACGTCGCCTCGTCGAAGATCATGATCGGCGGATCCTTGAGCAGCGCCCTTGCGATGCTTACGCGCTGCTTTTCTCCGCCCGAGAGCTTCAGGCCGCGTTCGCCGACCTGCGTATCAAGGCCGTCCGGCAGTTGAGCGACGAAACCGTCCAGATGCGCCAGCCGCACCACGCGTTCGATATCCTCGCGCGAGGCGCCCGGCCGGCCGTAGCCGATGTTGTAGGCCAGGCTGTCATTGAACAGGACGGTGTCTTGCGGCACGACGCCGATATGCGTGCGCAGGCTGTTCTGCGTGTAGTCGGTGATGTCGCGCCCGTCCACGAGTATCCGCCCCCGGTCCGGATCGTAGAACCGGAACAGCAGGCGCGCCAGTGTGGATTTTCCGGCCCCGCTCGGCCCGACCACGGCCACGGTCCTGCCGGCCGGAATCTCGAAACTCAGCTCGCGCAGAATCGGTCGGCTCGCGTCATAGGCGAAGCCCACCTGCTCGAATCGCACCGCCGCCGAGCTCACCGCCAGGGTTCGCGCGCCGGGTTCGTCGACCACGGCCGGCGGCACGTCCAGCATCGTCAGCATGCGCTGCATGTCGGTCAACGCCCTGCGGATTTCGCGATAGACGAAACCCAGCACGTTCAAGGGAATGAACAATTGCGTCATGTAGGCGTTGATGGCCACGAAATCGCCGATCGTCATGTCGCCGGCCGCCACCTGCACCGAGGCCAGCACCATGATGCCCGTGACCGAACCGGCGATGATGACCGCCTGGCCGATATTGAGCGTCGCCAGCGACTTGCGGTTGCGCCGTTGCGCGCGTTCCCAGTCCGCCAGCGCCCGGTCATACTCGCGCGCCTCGTAATCCTCGTTGACGAACAGCTTCACGGTTTCGTAGTTCAGCAGCGAATCGATGGCGCGCGTATTGGCCTGCGAATCCAGCTGATTGGCGGTACGCACGAAACGCGTGCGCCATTCGGTCACCATCACCGAGAACAGTACGTACAAGCTGACGGCACCGAGCACGATCAGGGCATAGACCCAGCCGTACTGGACCAGCAGGATCCCGGCCACCAGCAACATCTCGAACAGGGTCGGAACGATGTTGAAAGTGAGGAAGCGCAGCAGAAAGCTGATGCCCGAAACGCCGCGCTCGATGTCGCGCGACAGACCGCCGGTCTGGCGCGACAGGTGATAGCTCAGGTCCAGACGATGCAGGTGACGGAACACTTCCAATGCGGCACGGCGCATCGCGCGTTCGGCGACGCGGCCGAAGATGACGTCACGCAGCTCGGAGAACAACACCACGATCAGTCGCAGCACGCCATAGAACAACAGCAGCAGCAACGGAATTGCGACCACCGCCGCAGCCTCGGTGTCGAGCGCATCGACCAGATGCTTCATCACCATCGGCAGGCTCACGCCGGCCAGCTTGGCGGCGACCAGCAGGCTCAGCGCAATGCCGACGCGCAGCGGGAATTCACGCAGATAGGGCCACAGCCTGCCAAGGCTGCGCCACTCCGGCTTCGCTGGCATTCCGGATTCGGGCAGCGACGAAGGGCGGCGCGCGGGCACCGTTCAGACGACCCGCAGCCCGGATCCGCTCAAACCGGATACTTGCCGCGCATCGAGTCTATGGCGCGCAGCACGTGGCTACGCGTGATGTGGCCGATGACACGGTTGTCGCCAACCACCGGGTAGAGCTTGAACGGTGATCCGACGAAACGCCGCGCGACATCGAGAATACTGTCGTCGGCATCCACGGTGATCACGCTGGTGGACATGAACTGCGAGACCTTGCCGCCCCATTCGCCATGGTAGCCGGCATTGAGGGCGACCTGGATGCAGTCCTTTTCGGAGAGGATGCCGACAAGATTGCCGAGCCGGTCGAACACCGGGCCGGCGGAACAGCCGTTTTCAAGCAGCAGCTGTATCGCCGTCAGCACGTCCATGTCGGCGGAGAAACTGACGAGGTTGGCCGACATGAAGTCCCTGGCCGTGACGTTCTGCAATGTGGCCATCTCCCCAACTCCATCCGTCGCGAGGACGGCGCTGTACGCTGTTGCAATGCCGGGCGATTAGCGTCCGGAGGCCTCGTCGCACTTCTCGGGCTGGCCGCCGCAGACGTCGCAGCGGTCGCCGGTCATTGTCGACAGACCGCCGCAACTGCCCTTGATCGGCTTGCCGTGCAGCAAACCGATGGCGAGCCCGCCGAAAGCCAGTAGTAGAACCGCGAATGTGACGATGAAAGTACCCATGCGCCTATCTTATCAGGCCACATCGCAGTCGCGCCCAGGAAAAAGGCCGACCCTTGCGGGGGCCGGCCCGATGTTTCCGGTCTCCGCTGGCTCAGAACTCGTAACGCAAGCCCACGCGGATTTCCCAGAGCGAGGAATCGGTGACGCGGAACTGCTCGGTGGGCACCGAAAATTCGTTGAACTGATAGCGACCGTCCGACAGCACCTCGGCATCGACGATGTCCAGCATGCGCGGGAACGAGGCTTCGTACTGCACGCCCCAATCGTCGTTGATGAGGTTGGTCAGGTTCTTGATGACGATGAAGGCGGAAGTGCGGTCATCCGAGCGCAGGCCCGGCAGCTCCTGCTCCAGTTTCATGTCTACATTGAACCACCAGTCGCTGTAGAAGTCGTTGCGCGGGACGGTACGGCCGGCGTATTCGGTGAGCCCGTGAGAATCCGCGTAGGCGAAGAAGGCCACGCTATCGAAGCCATCCCCGAACTCCACGTTCGGGTCGTTCATGCCCGACGGCATGTACAGCAGATAGCGCCCCTGGAACGTCGCATCGCCCACGGACGAGTTGATGCCACTGGTGAAGGTGTAGCTGTACGGGCGGCCCTCGTTGTAGCTGGAAAACAGGCTGACCTTGGTCAGATAGTCCTTCACGAAGGCGTGGTCGTACTTCAGCGTCAGCGTGAAACGTGTCGGGATTTCGTAGTTCGAGGTCGCTGGCTTGGGGTTCTCGAAATCGTCTGTCGCCAGGTACGTGTAGTTGGAATACGCCACCGAGCTGGTCATCGGATTCACGTCTTCGGAACGCGTGTAGGCGTAGCCGAAGCCGACATCAAGGCCGAACTCGAATGACTTGTTCAACCCAAACGAGAGGATGTGGGACTGGCCGGAATCACCGTCGACATTGGTCAGCACGAAGTCCTGGCTGCGGCCGTTCTTGCTGTCGTAGCGGGTGCGGCCGTCCGCAGTCTCACCCACGGCCTCGCGAGAGATGTCGCTGATGATCGCGGCGTCCTGCTTGTCGGTGTACAGATAGTCCAGACTGAACGTGAGGCTG
The DNA here is from genome assembly GCF_031846245.1 of Banduia mediterranea. Classification (NCBI taxonomy): domain Bacteria; kingdom Pseudomonadati; phylum Pseudomonadota; class Gammaproteobacteria; order Nevskiales; family Algiphilaceae; genus Banduia; species Banduia mediterranea. Next base: position 127,629 of record NZ_JAVRIC010000007.1, read on the forward strand.
TCGCTGGCGTACAGGATCGCGCCGAGGGCGTACTTCCATTCGGACGGCACGTCGAAATCCGGGTCCAGCGAGTTGACGCCGCCGGCGGAGCCCATGCCCGCGGCAATGCGGTCATACAGCTCCTGCGGAATATCGTAGACGGGCCGGCCATCGCCTGCGGTCGGAATGTCGAACAAGGAGGTGTCTGCGAAGTCGTCAGCGAACAGTGAGCTTTCGATCTGAGTGACGCCGTCATTCGAGTAGTTGTTCGAGATCCAGACGTTGGGATTGCCGCCGGAGTACAGGCCGATACCACCATGCAGCTCGACCATGTCGTTGACGTTCCAGTTGAAGCCCAGGCGGGGCTGCAACAGGCTCATGCCGTCCACGCTCTGCGAATTCGAGAACCCGTAGGCGCTGGCAAACGCCGGATTTTCGACCGGGTCGTCGCCGGTGGCATACCACTCGTAGCGCAGACCGCCGGTCAGCGTCAGGCCAAGCTCGTCGAAGCGGTACTCGTCCTGCAGGTAGAGGCTGTTGATGTCGTAGACGAAGTCGGCCGCCGCGTCATCCTTGACGTTGGTGAAGGCCGCGTTCTCGTAGATCACACGATTGGGTGTGCCGTTGCGGAAGTCGTCGATGCTGCTGAAACGGAACTCGCCTTCCGATTCCTGGATGAACTGGTTGAAGACGTCCAGGCGCTCCAGCTCATAGCCACCGGTGATCAGATGCTTGCCCAGCAGATACTCCCCCGCCAGCTTCACGTTGTAGGTTTCGTAGCTCAGTTTGTTGGCGTGGCGGGAATCATCGGCGCCCAGATAGACCGTGGCACGCGAGTCATTGTTGCTCGTCGAAACCTGCACCTCGCCGAAATCCACGCCGCCCAGCGACAACTGCCGGTTCTTGAGCTCCGAATAACCCGCCTTCAGCTCGGTCGAGAAATTCTCGGTCCAGTCGGAGAACAGCTGCGCGACGTAGGCGTTGAGTTCCGCGCCACGTTCGTAGTAGTGGTTGGAGAACTCCAACTCATCGGAATCACCATCGGATTCGGCGATGTGGTAGCCGTCGTTATAGTTGTAGGTGAAGGCGGCGCGCTGGGTATCGGTGATGTACCAGTCCAGTTTGACCAGGAATTTCTCGTCGTCCACCGGAAGGCTCGGTGGCAAGCCGCCCGGGTCGTAGCCGTACAAGGTGTTCGCGATATCCAGAATCTCGTCGTACTGCGCCTGCGAGACGCCCAGGACTTCGTTGGCAGCACCCGATCCGACCGGACCGCGCGAGAAGGTATCGGCGCCCTCCAGCTTTTCATAGGAGGCCAGGAAGAACAGCTTGTTCTTGATGATCGGCCCGCCCACCGTGAAGCCGTAGCGCTTTTCGTCGAAGCTGCCGAGATCGACCGAATCACCTTCGAGGCTGTCACCGGTCAGGGAATCGTCGGTGTAGTCATAGAACAGCGAACCGTGGAATTCGTTGGTGCCGGATTTGGTCACGGCATTGATATTGCAGGCGCTGAAACCGCCGTACTGCACATCGAACGGCGCCAGTTCGACCGAAACCTGTTCGATCGCGTCATAGGAGAACGGCATGCGCTCGGTCGGATAGCCATTGCTGTTCAGGCCGAAATTGTCGTTGAGGCGAACACCATCCACCGTCAGGCTGTTGAAACGCGAGCTGGCACCGGCGCACTGAATTGAATCGGCGAAGGCTTCGTCGATGTAGATGCGCGGATCGGTGCGGATCGCGTCCTTGATGTCACGATTCACCGTCGGTGCGCTTTCGAGATCGGCGAGCCCGAAGCTCGCCGACGGACCGATCGCCGTATTGGGCGCAGTGACGGCCTTGCCCACCACAATGACCTGTTCCAGAGCAACCGGTGCACCGATGGTGAGTTCCAGGCTGTAGCTGTCACCGAGCACCAGATAAATGTCCTCGGAACTGACATCGCCCTGCGAAGAGGACACCTGAACGCTGTACGGGCCACCGACCCGCAGGCCGCCCGCATTGAAACCGCCGCCGGGGCCGGTCTGCAAGGTATTGCTGGTTCCGGTTCGTCGATCGGAAATGACGACTTTCGCCCCGGAAACGCCCTGACCGTCGGCATCGACGATGCGGCCACGAATGGCCGAGGTGGTGTCCTGTGCGTGGACCGGCTGCACAGCGAGAGCAAACAGCCCCCATGCGGCCAGCAGCAGTGGTTTGAGCCAGCGGTTAACAGCCATGTTGTTCCCCAGTTTTATGCGACGCGTTTTATTTCGGGCCAAGGAGCCAATGCACCTGTGAGCGAATGCGATGCACCAATACGAGGCCTTTGACCGTCTGGCGCGAGAGGATAGCCACGCCTCGTAACCTCGGGATTACGAGTCGATGAAGCTTTCGAGAAAACGGCGCAAGCGCGAATCCCGATATCTTCATCTGCCGGCCTCATCCGCGACCGCGACGAAACTCGACAGAAACGCAGGCAAAAAGAGTGCCCACGGTCCGGGGGAAGACCGCAGGCACTGGACCGGCTTGGGGAAACCGGAGTTTCCGCCCAGGGAGGGAGGCGGAAGAACGACACGAGATGTCGTTCGCAGAATCAGACCAGGGTGTTCCAGGAAAGTTCCGGCATTCGAAAATAAATTTCGACCCGGTGCCGGAGCGGTGCAGTAAAGTCGACCGTCACTCCGCGGCCGACGACCGAGCGCTGCATGGATTCGGGGCCCAGCCTGCGGCTGGTCCGGAACGACCGGAAGCTGAGGAGATCGACCGGAAACCCGGAACGATGCTGATCTCGCCCGGCCCGCCGACAAAAAAATGCCCAACGGCTCGGGGGAGGGCCGTCGGGCAAGAGTTCCGGCTTGGGGGGATGCCGGGTCCGCCCAGGGAGTGGGGGCGGATGAGTGCCAGGGAGTGAACACTCGCAATATCCGACCGCGCTGTTCCGAGTTTTGTTCCGTAAAAATTGCGCGCGCCCGAAGATCGTTCGCAAATCCCTGATTTCAAAAAGATCAAAAGCTTGATTTATTTCAACGCCAGCGCAATCGATCCGAAAAAGAAAACGCCCGATGGCTCGGGGTCAGCCATCGGGCGATGTGTCCGGCTTGGGGTGCCGGTTTTCCGCCCAGGGAGTGGAAGCGGAAAAAGCGCCAAGAGAGCAACGCTCAAGGGATCAGACCCTGCCCCCCGACGTTTGGTTCCCGTACACCGTCCAGAACGATTTCGAATAAATCCTGCGGAGATTATTCCGGATCGTCGAGGCTGCTGGCGTGACCTTGCGCCTCGTGCGCTTGGTCCCAGTTGAACCCCGTGCCCCAATCGGCCACCAGCGGAACAGTCAGGGCGTGCACCCGACACATGCGCTGGGCGACGCCTTCCGCATGCGCGGCAATCGCGGCGGCCGGCCCTTCGAACACCAGTTCGTCGTGCACTTGCATGATCATGCTCAGCGGAACCCGCTCGGCACTCAGCCAGCGGTCGATATCGATCATCGTCAATTTGATCAAGTCGGCCGCAGTACCCTGCAGCGGCGCGTTGATCGCGGTGCGCTCGGCGTACTGACGCAGTCCCTGGTTGCGGGAGCGGATATTGGGAAGATACAGGCGTCGACCGAACAGGGTCTCGACATAGCCTTGTTCCCTGGCCTGGGCGCGGGACTCATCCATGTAGCGTTTCACGCCGGGATAGCGCGCAAAGAAGGTGTCGATGTAGCGCTGCGCGTCAGCACGCGCGATGCCGAGCTGGCGCGCCAGCCCAAAGGCGGACATGCCGTAGATCAAACCGAAGTTGATCGCCTTGGCGGCGCGGCGCTGGTCCGGCTCCACGGCATCCAGCGCCAGGCCGAACACTTCGGCGGCGGTCGCCCGGTGCACATCCTGGCCTTTGCGGAAGGCGTCGCGCAGGCGTTCATCTTCGGACAGGTGCGCCATCAGCCGCAGTTCGATCTGCGAGTAGTCGATCGAGAGCAGGCGTTGGCCGTCCTCGGCGATGAAGGCCTGGCGGATGCGCCGCCCTTCCAGGTTGCGGATCGGGATGTTCTGCAGATTGGGATCGGACGAGGACAAACGCCCGGTCGCCGCCACCGCCTGATGGTAGGAGGTGTGAATGCGCCCGGTGACCGGATTGATCTGCTTCGGCAAGGCATCGGTATAGGTGCCGCGCAGCTTCGACATTCCGCGCCATTCGAGGATCAATCGCGGCAGTTCGTGCTCGTTCGCGAGCTGATCGAGCACGTCCTCAGCAGTGGAGGGCTGTCCCTTGGGGGTGCGCCCCAACACCGGCAATTGCAGCTTGTCGTAGAGAATGGTCTGCAGCTGCGCCGGCGAACCCAGATTGAACTCGGTGCCTGCGGCCTTCCAGGCCTGTGCCTGCAATTCGCTCATGCGGTCGCCGAACTCGGCGCTGATGCGGGCCAGCAAGGCAGTGTCGATCTTGACGCCGGCACGCTCCATCCGCGCCAGCACCGGCACCAGCGGCATCTCGATGTCATGAAACACCGAAGGCAGCGATCCGATCTTCCGAAGCTGCGGATACAAGGCCTGATGCAGCCGCAGGGTGATGTCCGCATCCTCGGCCGCGTATTCGGTGGCCTTGTCGAGCGCCACCTGATTGAACCTGAGCTGGCCCTTGCCCTTGCCGGCGACGTCGGTGAATGAAATCGTCTTGTGGCCAAGGTGCTGCTGGGCCATGGAATCCATGTCGTGTCGCCAGTTGGCGGCGTCGAGCACATAGGACTCCAGCATGGTGTCGTAGCCGATCCCGGCGACCTCGATTCCGTAGCGCGCCAGCACATTGACGTCGTACTTGAGATGCTGGCCCAGCTTGGGTTTGCCGGGGTCTTCAAGCATCGGCTTGACTGCAGCGACGACCTCACCGAGCGGCAACTGCTGCGGCGCGCCAAGATAATCGTGCGTCAAAGGCACATACCAGGCTTCGCCCGGCTTGGTCGCGAACGACAGCCCGACCAATCCGGCGCGCATCGCATCAAGGGCATCGGTTTCGGTGTCGAAGCAGATCAGCTCGGCGCTGGCGAGCGCTTCGCACAGTTCGCGGAGCTGCTCGCGTGTCGCCACCATGCGGTAATCGACCGGCGCCGCTGCGCTGGCCACCGGTTCCGGCGCGGGCACCGCGCCGCCGCGGTCGCTCAGCTCTTCCAGCCAGCGCGTGAATCCCATGCGCTGATAGAACTCGGCGAGCTTGGCGTCGTCGGCCTTGCCCGGCTGCAGTGCGTCCAGTTCCAGCGGCAGCGGGATATCGGTGCGGATCGTCGCCAGATCGCGCGACAGCGGCAGCACGTTCAGCGCGGCGCGCAGTTTCTCGCCGATCTTGCCCTTGATCTCGTCGGCATGGGCGACCAGCGCATCCAGCGACCCGTATTCATTGAGCCATTTGGCCGCGGTCTTGGGGCCGCAGCCGGGCACGCCGGGGATGTTGTCGCTGGCATCACCCACCAGCGCCAGATAATCGACGATGCACTCCGGCGGCACGCCGAAACGCTCGATCACCGCTTCGCGGTCCAAGCTGCGGTTCTTCATGGTGTCCAGCAGCTTGATCTGTGGCGATACCAGCTGCGCCAGATCCTTGTCGCCGGTGACGATCACCACCTCCTCGCCAGCCGCCACCGCCTTCATCGCCAGGGTTCCGATCACGTCGTCGGCTTCGATCCCGTCGATCTGCAGGACCGGCATCGCCATCGCCTCGAGCAATTCGCGAATCGCCGGAAACTGAATGCTCAGATCTTCGGGCGTCGCGTCCCGCGTGGCCTTGTACTCGGCGTATATCTCATGCCGGAAGGTCTTGCCGCGCGGATCGAACACCACGGCGATGCGCCGCGGCGAATAGTCCTTGTACAAGCGGCGCAGCATGTTGCCGAGGCCGTAGATCGCGCCGGTCGGCTGCCCTTGCGCGTTGGCGAGCGGCGGCAGCGCGTGAAACGCACGATACAACCAGTTCGATCCGTCGATCAGGATCAGCGGTTTGGTGGCGGGCTCGCTCACAAGGGCAGCATCGCCTCTCCGCGCACCAGATCGTCATAGGACTCGCGGGCGCGCACCAGATGAACCGCGGTTCCGTCGACCACGATCTCGGCCGCACGCGGCCGACTGTTGTAGTTGGAGGCCATGGTGAAGCCGTAGGCGCCGGCCGTGCGCACCGCCAGCAGATCGCCGGGCGATACCGCCAGTTCGCGGTCATGTCCCAGCCAGTCTCCGGATTCGCAGACCGGGCCGACCACATCATAGGTTCGCGTTTCCAGGTCGCTGCGCTGACGCACCGGCACGATCGCCTGCCAGGCGTCGTAGAGCGCCGGCCGGATCAGATCGTTCATCGCTGCGTCGACGATGCAGAAATGCTTGTCGCCGGCGGGCTTGAGGTATTCCACACGCGTCAGCAGCACGCCGGCGTTGCCGGCGATGGCGCGGCCCGGCTCCATCATCACTTCCAGGCCGGTGGCTTCCAGCTTGGGCCGGATCGCGGCGACCAGCGCAGCCGGGTCCGGCGGGTTCTCGTCGCGATAGCGCACACCGAGACCGCCTCCCACGTCGATATGACGCAGCGTGATGCCCTGCGCCTTGAGGCGCTCGACCAAGGCCAGCAGACGGTCCAGCGCATCCATAAACGGGGAAAGATCGAGCAGCTGCGAGCCGATATGACAACCGATGCCGACCACCGTGATACCCGGCATCTCGCTGGCCTCCCGGTAGAGCCGCTCGGCGGTGGCGATGTCCACACCGAACTTGTTCTCCTTGAGTCCGGTGGAAATATAGGGATGGGTCCTGGGATCGACGTCCGGATTGACACGGAACGACACCGGCGCGCGCTTGTTCATCGCCACCGCCACGCGGTTGAGCCGCTCCAGCTCCGCTTCGGATTCCACGTTGAAACAGCGGATGCCGACCGTCAGCGCCTGGCGCATCTCGGTTTCGGTCTTGCCGACACCCGAAAACACGATGCGCCGCGCCGGCGCCCCGGCTCGCATGACGCGATCCAGTTCGCCACCGGAAACGATGTCGAAACCGGCATCGAGCCGTTCCAGTATCTGCAGCACGGCCAGATTGGAATTGGCCTTGACGGCATAGCAGACCAGGTGCGGCATTCCCGTCAGCGCCTGATCGAAGGCCTGAAAATGCCGGCTCAGGGTGGCGCGGGAGTAGACGAACGTGGGCGTGCCGTGGACACGCGCAATCTCGCTCAGGCTGACGTCCTCGGCGCACAGCGTGCCGTCGCGGTATTCGAAATGATCCACAGGCTTATTCCTTGCCGGCTGGGTCAGGGTCTGGATCGGATGGTGCGGATACGGTGCCACTGGGATCGGCCTGCAGGCTCGCGTCACCGGGCGTCGCCTCCAATTCGTCCTCGCCGTCATTCTGGTCGGCCGGCTCGGCGATCGGTGCGGCCTGGGCGGCCGCCCTGGAGTCTTCCGGGATGCCGACCAGATCGGACTTCTGGTCGGGCAGGTAGAGGCTGCCGGTCTGACCGCAGGCGTACAGCGCGGCGAGCATCGGCAGGCACAACAGGGCAGGCAATCGCTTGAACATCGGTCTTCGCAGGCGGGTGTCGGGTATCTTCGGGGCTCATCACCAATCGCAATGCGGCATTCTACCCGTGTCCTTGCCCACAACCGACCCTGCGACCCCTGCGATGAGTCCGAACCTGAAAATCCGCCAGACCGACGAGTGCATCCATGCCGAACCGGACGCCGCTCCGGACGCCGCCATCATCTGGCTGCACGGTCTGGGCGCCGATGGCTTCGATTTCGTGCCGGTAGCCGAAGCGCTGGCATTGCCCAGACCGCCCCGCTACGTATTCCCGAATGCGCCGATGCGGCCGATCACGCTCAATGGCGGCATGCCGATGCGCGGCTGGTACGACATCCTGAGCCTGGATCGCAACGGACCGCAGGACGAAGCTGGCGTGCGCGCCTCGGCGGCGCGGGTCGATGGCTTGATCCAGGCGCAGATCGAGGCCGGAATCACTGCCGAGCGGATCATCCTGGCCGGCTTCTCGCAGGGCGGTGCGATTGCGCTGCACACGGCGCTGCGCCATCCGCTGCGACTGGGCGGTCTGCTCGCCCTGTCCACCTATCTGCCGCTGGCCGGGCGGCTCGCCTCCGAAGCCAGCGCCGCCAATCGCGAGCTGCCGATCCTGATGTGTCACGGCACACGCGATCCGGTCCTGCCCGCCAAGCTGGGCGAGGACAGCCGCGATGCGCTGCGTGCCATGGGCTACTCCGTACAGTGGCAGGACTACCCAATGGAGCATCAGGTCTGTCTGGAAGAGATCGAGCTGATTGGCAGCTGGTTGCGCCTGCACCTGGACTGAACGACCGTCGGTCGGCTGCCGCGTAGGTCTTTGCGGGCGATTCGTGTCAGTAGCGGACTACACGAAAACGGCGTCATCGCACGGCAACTTTGTGCGTTACCCGAAGTCCAAGGGCTGCGATCCGATGCAGCGTTTCGGTGCAGCCCTACCGCACATCGGATTGCCTTCGACGGCGCCCCACAAGCCTGCACTTCGCGGTACAGTGAGATTGCAGGTGGCTGCAGCCCACGCTCTTTCTTTCGACGATTGCGAAAGGTCAATTCGGGCAAACTTTTTCGAGCGGTACGTACAGACGTGCATCGATTCTTGCACGGGTTTGCCTGAAAGCTGTCGGATCCCCGACGAGTTGCGGGCAGTCTCACCGGACTTCGTCGGGACTGATGGGCCTGAACAGGCCCTGTCTGTCAATGACGAGGTAACGGCTGATGGAAATCTTCGAGAAATTCCGCGACAACTTCCTCAAGGCACGTGACGAGGAAATGTCGCTTCAGGAATACCTGATGCTGTGCAAGGAAGACCCCCTTGCCTATGCATCGCCTGCGGAGCGCATGCTCGCAGCGATCGGCGAACCGGAATTCGTCGATACCCGCAACGATCCGCGACTGTCCCGGATTTTCTCCAACCGCGTCATCCGCCGCTATCCCGCCTTCCGCGAGTTCTACGGCATGGAAGACGTGATCCAGCAGATCGTCGCCTACTTCCGCCATGCCGCTCAGGGCCTGGAGGAACGCAAGCAGGTGCTGTATCTGCTGGGGCCGGTGGGCGGCGGCAAGTCCTCGATCGCCGAGCGCCTCAAGGTGCTGATGGAGTCCTACCCGATCTACGCACTCAAGGGCTCGCCGATCAACGAATCGCCGCTGGGCCTGTTCCTGCCGGGGCGCGACGGCGAGATGCTGGAGAAGGAATTCGGCATTCCGCGCCGCGCCCTCAGCGGCATCGCCTCGCCCTGGGCGATCAAGCGCCTCGCCGAGTATGAAGGCGACCTGACGCGCTTCAAGGTGGTGCGCGTGCAGCCGTCGGTGCTCAAGCAGGTGGCGATCACCAAGACCGAACCGGGCGACGAGAACAATCAGGACATTTCCTCGCTGGTCGGCAAGGTCGACATCCGCAAGCTCGAATTCTTCGGTCAGGATGACCCCGACGCCTACTCCTATTCAGGCGGGCTGTGCCTCGCCAACCAGGGCTTGCTCGAATTCGTCGAAATGTTCAAGGCGCCGATCAAGATGCTGCACCCCCTGCTCACGGCCACGCAGGAGGGCAATTACAAGGGTACCGAGGGCTTTTCCGCGATCCCGTTCAACGGCACCATCATGGCGCATTCGAACGAATCCGAATGGCAGGCCTTCCGCAACAACAAGAACAACGAGGCCTTCCTCGACCGCGTCTACATCGTCAAGGTGCCGTACTGCCTGCAGGCGTCCGAGGAGGTCAAGATCTACAACAAGCTGCTGCAGGGCAGCACGCTGTCGAAGGCGCCCTGCGCGCCCGGCACGCTGGAGATGATGGCGCAGTTCTCGGTGCTGACCCGCCTCAAGGAACCCGAGAACTCGGCGATCTACTCGAAGATGCGCGTCTACGACGGCGAATCGCTCAAGGACACCGATCCCGGCGCCAAGTCGTTCCAGGAATATCGTGACTACGCCGGTGTCGACGAGGGCATGAACGGCGTGTCCACGCGTTTCGCCTTCAAGGTGCTGTCCTCGGTCTTCAACTACGACCAGGTCGAGGTCGCCGCCAATCCGGTGCACCTGATGTACGTGCTGGAACAGCGCATCCTGCGCGAACAGCTGCCCGAGGAAACCCAGCGCCGCTATCTGGAATTCATCAAGGGCTGGCTGGCGCCGCGCTACGCCGAGTTCATCGGCAAGGAAATCCAGACCGCCTATCTGGAATCGTATTCGGAATACGGTCAGAACATCTTCGACCGCTACGTCACCTTCGCCGACTACTGGATTCAGAACGAGGACTTTCGCGACCCCGAGACCGGAGAGCAGTTCGATCGCAGCTCACTCAACGGCGAACTGGAGAAGATCGAGAAACCGGCCGGCATCGCCAACCCCAAGGATTTCCGCAACGAGATCGTGAACTTCGTGCTGCGCGCGCGCGCCGCGGCCGGCGGCAAGAACCCGCGCTGGACCAGCTACGAGAAGCTGCGTGACGTGATCGAGAAGAAGATGTTCTCGTCCACCGAGGAACTGTTGCCGGTGATTTCCTTCAACGCCAAGGCCTCGGCGGAAGACCAGCAGAAGCACAACAATTTCGTCAGCCGCATGGTGGACAAGGGCTACACCGAAAAGCAGGTGCGCCTGCTGTCCGAATGGTACCTGCGCGTTCGCAAGTCATCCTAGAGCCTTCAAACCGACAAGCCTGCCTGCCCGAACGGCAAGGAGCGCGACTTTGATGATCATCGACCGCCGGCTCAACGACCGCAACAAGAGCGCCGTCAACCGGCAGCGATTCATACGCCGCTACAAGGAACAGATTCGCAAGTCCGTCGCCGACCTCGCCGGCCGCCGCTCGATCACCGACATGGAGCAGGGCGGCGAGGTCAGCATCCCGGCACGCGACATTTCCGAGCCGAGCTTCCAGCATGGCCAGGGGGGTGACCGCGAGATCGTGCACCCCGGCAATCACCAGTTCCAGACCGGAGACCGCATCAAGCGACCCGAAGGGGAAGGCGGCGGCGGTGGCAGCGGATCCGGCGAAGGCGACGGCGAGCAAAGCCAGGACAGCTTCGAGTTCACGCTGTCGCGCGACGAGTTCATGGACCTGTTCTTCGACGATCTGGAGCTGCCGGCGATGGTGCGCACCATGCTCGGCGATATCCGGCAGTTCAAATGGCGGCGGGCCGGCTACACCCCGCGCGGGGTTCCGACCAATCTGTCGGTGGTGCGCTCGCTGCAGAACGCGATGGCACGTCGCATCGCGTTGAAGAAGCCGATCGAACGCCAGATCGCCGCGCTGACCGAGGCCGGCGCACCGGCCGAGCAGATCGAGGCACTGGAACGGCGCAAGCGCATGGTGCCGTTCATCGACGAACTGGACCTGCGCTATCGCAATCGCGTCAAGGAACCGCAGCCGATCAACCGCGCCGTGATGTTCTGCCTGATGGACGTCTCGGCCTCGATGACCGAAGACAAGAAGGACCTCGCCAAGCGCTTCTACACGCTGCTGTACCTGTTTCTGACGCGCAAGTACGAAAAGGTCGATCTGGTGTTCATTCGCCACACCGAAGACGCCGAGGAAGTCGACGAGGACCGCTTCTTCCACGACACCGGCAGTGGTGGCACCGTGGTGCTGTCGGCGCTGCGGCTGATGCAGGAGATCATGGTCGAGCGCTATCCCGCCGATCAGTGGAACATCTACGGTGCACAGGTCTCGGACGGCGATGCTTTCGGCGCAGACCCGGAGAAGAGCCGGGCCTGGCTGGAAGATCTGATCCTGCCGGCCGTACGCTACTTCGCGTATGTCGAGGTGCCGGACAACACCAACCGCCTGTCACCGCTGTCACACGCCTACCGTCGCATCGAAGCCAGCCACATGGCGATGGCCACGGTCACCGGGCGCCACGAGGTCTACCCGGTGCTGCGCGAACTGTTCCGCAAGGAGGCCGCATGAGCGCCGAAACCCTCAGGGAACCGATCTCCAGCGGCGCCGAATGGACCTTCGAGCTGCTGCAGCAGTACGACGAGGAAATCCGCGACATCGCCGTCAACGAGTTCGGTCTGGACTGCTACCCGAACCAGATCGAGGTGATCGCCTCCGAGCAGATGCTGGACGCCTACGCCTCGCTCGGTCTGCCGATCAGCTACCCGCACTGGAGCTACGGCAAGGAGTTCATCAGGAACGAACAGTCCTACCGCAAGGGCATGAGCGGGCTCGCCTACGAGATCGTGATCAACTCCAATCCCTGCATCAGCTATCTGATGGAGGAGAACAGCATGCCGATGCAGGCACTGGTGATCGCGCATGCCTGCTATGGCCACAACTCCTTCTTCAAGGGCAACTACCTGTTCCGGCAATGGACCGATGCCGACGCGATCATCGACTACATGGTGTTCGCGCGCCGCTACGTCATGCAGTGCGAGGAGCGCTACGGTTTCACCGCCGTTGAGGACACCCTGGACTCCTGCCACGCGCTGATGCACCACGGCGTTGATCGCTACCGTCGGCCGGCGCCGCTGTCCGAGGAAGAGCAGCGTATCCGCCAGTTGCAGCGCGAAGAGTTCGAATGGCAGCAGTTCGACGAAATCTGGCGCACCCTGCCAGCACGCGACAAGGAACTCGATGCCGACGCTGCGCGTAATGGGCACTTCCCGCCGGAACCGCAGGAAAACCTGCTGTACTTCATCGAGAAGCATGCACCCAAACTCGCCTCCTGGCAGCGCGAACTGGTGCGCATCGTGCGCAAGCTGTCGCAGTACTTCTATCCGCAGGGCCTGACCAAGGTCATGAACGAGGGCTGGGCCACGTTCTGGCACTACACCCTGCTCAACCGGCTGTACGACCGTGGCCGCGTGGACGCCGGGTTCATGCTCGAATGGCTGAGTTCGCATACCAACGTCATCACCCAGCGCGGGTACGACCAGCACGGCTACGGCGGCTTGAACCCGTACGCGCTGGGCTTCGCGATGTTCACGGACATCCGCCGCATCTGCGAAAACCCAACGGACGAGGATCGCGAGTGGTTCCCGGACATCGCCGGCAGCGACTGGCGGCAGACGCTGGACTTTGCGATGCGCAATTACAAGGACGAATCGTTCATCACGCAGTACCTGTCTCCGAAGTTGATGCGCGAGTTTCACTTCTTCGCGATCGACGACTTCCAGCAGGACGGCTTTCTGACGGTGGATGCGATCCACAATGAGCAGGGCTACCGTCGCCTGCGCCAGTTGCTGGCGGCGCAGTACAACCGCGACGTGCAAGTTCCGGATATCCAGATCGTGCGCTACGACTACAACGGCGATCGCGCGCTGACCCTGCAACACCGCCGCTATCGGGGCCGCCCGCTGGAGGCGCACAACGGCGGCGAAGTGCTCAAGCACATCGCCCGACTTTGGGGATTCACCGTACGCCTCGAAACCCTGGACGGTGACGAGCTCATCGACACCCAGGAACTCAAGGCGACCTAGACGCTGCGGCACCGCAGCGCGGCCTTGAATTTCCGGCCGGCCGGCCGCCGTTCAGACTTTTCGTCGGCGCAATCCGGTAGCTTGGGTAGACTATCGCCCCCTGCCCCCACAGGTCGTATCCGGATATGTCCAAGCCGTTCAAGATCGCACTCTGGATTGTCGGCGCCATCATCGCGCTGCTGATCGTCCTCGCCGTCGGCATCTCGCTGATGTTCGATCCCAACGACTATCGCGATGACATCGAGCGAATCACCCAGGAAAAGACCGGGCGCGAACTCAAGATCGGCGGCGAAATCAAGCTCAGCGTATTTCCCTGGTTGGGCGTGAAGCTCGGCCAGACCACGTTCGGCAACGCGCAGGGATTCGGCGACGAGCCGTTCGCGCGCATCGACAGCGTCGAAGCCTCGGTGAAGCTGCTGCCGCTGCTGTTCGACAAACAGATTCAGATCGGTACCGTGGAACTCAACGGCATGGGGCTCAAGCTGGCGCGCAATGAACAGGGCGTCGGCAACTGGGAAGACCTGGTCGAAAAGCTGGGGGAGGATGCCGAATCGCCTCCCGAACCGAGGCCGCAGCCCCCGACCGAACAGACGGGTGGTTTCGACCTGAGCAACGTCGGTGTCGGCAGCATCGAGATTCACGAGGCTTCGGTGGTATTCGACGACCGCCAGGCCAAGACCCGCTATGCAATCGAGAGCATCAACCTGGAAACCGGTGAGCTGCGTCTCGATGAACCGGTCAACCTCAATCTGAATTTCGTGTTCGACTCCAAGGCGCCGGCGATGAATGCGAAGGTCGATCTGGTCGGCCTGATCAACACCGACCTCGAAATGCAGCGCTACGCCATCGACAAGCTCACGCTCAACGTGATCGCCAGAGGCGAGGCGATCCCCGGCGGTGAGCAGCAACTCGAGTTCACCGGCAACGCCGCCTATGAATCCAAGGACGGGCACCTGACGGTCGGCGACAGTCAGCTTCAGACCGCAGGCATCACGCTCAAGCTGGCAGCCGAGGGCAACGACATGGCCGGCGATTCGCCCGAGATTTCCGGCACGCTGTCGGCGGCCACCTTCTCGCCGCGCCAACTGCTGGACACGCTGAAGATCGAGATTCCGGAACCGCGCGACAACAGCGTGCTGGAGAAGGCTGCGCTGGATGCCCGCTTCACCAGCAACCTCAAGTCCGCGGCGCTGCCGGACATCAAGCTGGTGCTCGACGACACCATCATCAGCGGCCGCGCCACGCTCAAGGACTTCGCTACACAGGCACTGAACTTCGCACTCAAGATCGACACCATCGACGTGGATCGCTACCTGCCGCCGCCCACACCAGAAGGCGAAGCGCCGCAGGGCGACGAAGATGGCGCCGCGGCCGACATCGACAGCATCGAGATTCCGGTGGAGCTGCTGGAGCAGTTCAATGCCGAAGGCACCCTGGATATCGGAACGCTCAAGCTCAGCGGCATGAGCCTGAAGGATGTGAGCCTCAAGCTCAGCGCGCCGAAGAACAAGACCAAGACCGTGAATCTCGATGCCAAGCTCTACGACGGCACGGTCAGCACCTCGACGCGGATTTCGCCCGGCACGCAACCCAGTTATTCGACCGACACGAAACTGTCCTCGATAGCGGTCGGTACGCTGCTCAAGGACTTCTCCGGCAAGGACACGCTCAGCGGCACCGGTGATGTGGCATTCAAACTCGACACCACCGGACGCACCGTGGGAGACCTACGCCGCGGACTCGATGGCAACGTCGCCCTGAATCTCGCCAACGGCGCCATCAAGGGCTTCAACGTCGGGCAGGCGATCCGCAAGGCCAAGGCGGCGCTCAATGGCGAACAGCTGGCGGTCAGCGAACCGCAGCAGACCGATTTTGCCGCGCTGACCGCCAGCGGCAACATCGTCGATGGCGTGTACCAATCCACCGCGCTGGACCTCAAGAATCCGTTGTTTCGCCTCGGTGGCGAAGGCAATGTGGACCTGGTGCGCGAGCAGATCGACTTTCTGGCCAAACCCACGATCGCCGCCACCAGCAAGGGGCAGGGCGGCAAGGAACTCGACGAGCTCAGCGGTCTGACCATTCCGGTTCGAATCACGGGTCCTTTGAGCGATCCCAAGCTCTCCCTGGATCTCGGAAATGTGCTCAAGGACCAGGCCAAGGCGCGTGCCAGGGAAGAACTTGAGGAGCACGAGGACGAGATCAAGGAAAAGATCGACGAAAAGCTCGGCGGGGGCGCGGCCGATGCGCTGCGGGGGCTGTTCGGACGGTCCAAGAAGAGCGATGAGAAAAAGCAGGAAGAGGCCCCCACGACCAGTCCCGACGGCGGAACCTGATCCCCCGCCGATGTCCTGGCCGGCGCGCTGGCAATTGGGGGGCGTTGCTGTGCGTCCCGCTGACCGTCATCGCGGCCCTGCTCGGCGCCGTCGATGAGTCGCATCGAGATTGAAACCGGCGGCGATTTCGCCGCACGCCTGCTGCGCTGGCATGCCCAGCACGGCCGCCACGACCTGCCCTGGCTGTCCCCGCGCAGCGCCTATCGCGTGTGGCTGTCCGAGGTGATGCTGCAACAGACGCAGGTGGGCACGGTGACGCCGTACTTCCACCGTTTCGTCGAACGCTTCCCGGACGTCGAATACCTCGCCGCCGCGCCGATCGACGATGTGCTGGCGCTGTGGTCCGGGCTTGGCTACTACGCACGCGCGCGCAACCTGCATCGCGCCGCGCAGCGGATCGTGCGCGAACACGAGGGTGTTTTTCCGACCGACTTCGACGCCGTCTGCGCGCTGCCGGGCATCGGCCGTTCCACCGCCGGCGCGATCCTCGCGCAGGCGCACGGCCAGCGCCACGCGATTCTGGACGGCAACGTCAAGCGCGTGCTGTCGCGCCATTCCGGCACACCCGGCTGGCCCGGCGAAACCCGTGTCGCCCAAACGCTATGGCGTGAATCCGAGGCGCGCCTGCCCGAAACACAACTGGCCGACTACACCCAGGCGATCATGGATCTAGGCGCCACCGTCTGCACCGTACGCGCACCGCGTTGCCTGCTGTGCCCGGTCAGCGCCGACTGTGTTGCACGTATCGAAGACCTGACCACACAACTGCCGGGTCCGCGCCCCAAGCGCGTGCGTCCGCAGCGCGAGCAGTTCCTGCTGCTGCTGCGCGACCCAAAAGGACAACTGTGGTTCGAGCGGCGTCCGCCCTGCGGCATCTGGGGCGGTCTGTGGTGCCTGCCGACACTGGAGACACCGGAACAGATCGCCGACTGGGGCGAAGCCGGCGACGAGCCGCTGAGCCCGATCGAGCACAGCTTCACGCACTTCGATCTGCGCCTGAAACCGATACTGCTGCGGCCGCGCGGCAATGCGGTTCAGGAACGAGCCGGCGAGTGGCTTACAATTGAGGCCGCCCTGCGGCGCGGACTGCCCGCGCCGATCCGCAGCCGACTGCAGCAACTCGAAGACGATCCCGAATGGCACGCACCGTCCACTGCATCAAACTAGGCACCGAAGCCGAAGGCTTCGACCGCCCGCCCTACCCCGGCCCACTCGGCCAGAAGATCTACGAACAGGTATCCAAGGCCGCCTGGCAGGAATGGCTGGCGCACCAGACGCGCCTGATCAATGAGTACCGGCTGTCACTGGCTGACAAGTCGGCGCGCGAATTCCTGAGCAAGGAGCTGGAGAAATACTTTTTCGGCGGCGACCTGACGCAAACCGGATACGTCCCCCCCAGTTCCTAGCCGGGCGGTGGACCAAAGCGAACGCGGCGAACGCCGGCTCAGCTTCCCCAGTCCAGCCTAAGTCGCCCGTTGTCGTAGACGCGCCCCGCATCCACCAGCCCGGTTTCCGGTTCCTCGATGCTCCGGTGCGCGTTTTCGGGTGGGCTCACGAACGCATCCCGCCCGTGCTCGAAAGACTGTTCGCGCACGATTGCCAGATAGGCCTTGTCCAGAGCCAGCGCGCCCGGCTGAGGGCAGCAGCAGTTCGCCCAGATCCCGCACCGCGCGCAGCGCCTCGGTATCGAGTTCACCGTTCGGGAAATAGCGCGCCAGCATTTCCTGATTGGCGCGGAATTCGTCGGCGGCACCGCTGCGCGCCAGCCAGGTCTCGATTTCGCCGTGCGACTGCCCAAGCTGCGGGCGGTCACGCAGCTCCGCCAACGCCTGGTGGCCCCAGCCCAAAGGCACCCGGCGACTTGCGCACGAAGGCAAAACTGCCGTCCACGGTCACGCCCAGATTGCTGTGGCAGCCCATGCAGAACTGTTGTTCCTGCTGCGTCTGCAATCGCAGGCGCCCTTGCACGTCTTCGATACTTGACGCGCCGCGCGCGAAACAAAGGCGCCCCGGGTCCAGATAGCGCAGCGTGTGCAGAAACTCGGTGCCCAGCGGATACAGCCAACGCCGCACCGGCACCTCCGCCGCCGCGCCGGCGAAATGCGGCGGCAGGCCGTGCAGACGGGTCGCCATACCGAGCTCGCCGTCCGCGTTTAGATCGAGCCCGATCAGGCGTTCGTCCACCGCCTCCATGGCGCAGTCTCCATCATATGACGAGTGAGCGGTGGGGAACGACGACCTGCCGGACGGGTGTCGGCTCCGACTATCACCTCAATTGATAGTGATTATCAATACGCTCACGGAGGCGCATTCGGATTCGGCAGGCGAAGCGCGGACATGCACGTACAATCGCGTAAAACCCGAGGAAACGATTTCCGTGCAAGCGATTCACTACGCCGTCACGCCGCTCGACCCGGCACGGCACCTGTTTTCCGTGCAATGCCGCATCGAGAAGCCGACGGCGGACGGCCAACTGCTGAGCCTGCCGTCCTGGATACGCGGCAGTTATCTGGTACGCGACTTCGCCAAGCACATCGTCGAATTCCGTGCCGACTGCAACGGCAAGGCCCTGGGTTTCGAGCGGATCGACAAACGCAGCCTGCGCATCGACGCCTGCGAGGGCCCGCTGACATTGCACTACACCGTGCACGCCTTCGACGAATCGGTACGCAAGGCCTATCTCGACAGCCGCCGTGGCTTCTTCAACGGCAGCTCCTTGTTTTACCGCGTGGTGGGCGCCGACGAAGCCGGCTACGAAATGGAACTGCAGCGCGCGCCGTACATTGAGTGGAAGGCCAGCACCGCGATGCAGCCGCGCGAGACCGACAGCGACGGTTTCGGCACCTACTTCGCCCCGGACTACGAAGACCTGATCGACCATCCGGTGGAACTCGGACCGTTCACACGCCTGGACTTCGATGTAGACGGCATTCCCCATGCCATGGTGCTGTCAGGCCGCTTCGCGGTGGACGAGGCGCGGCTGCGCAAGGACGTAGCGGCGATCTGCCACGTCGAGCGCGAAATGTTCGAGCAGCAGCCGAAGCTGGACCGGTTCCTGTTCCTGACCAACGTGGTCGGCATGGGCTACGGCGGACTGGAGCACCGCGCCTCCACCGCCCTGATCTGCTCGCGCGGCGACCTGCCGCGGCCCGGCGACACCAGCACGCCCAAAGCCTATCGGCAGTTTCTGGGTCTGGTCAGCCACGAGTATTTTCATCTGTGGAACGTCAAGCGCATCACCGCCGCCAGTTTTCAACACAGCGATCTCACCGGTGAGGCCTATACCCGCGACCTGTGGCACTACGAGGGTGTGACCTCGTATTACGACGACCTGTTCCTGCTGCGCGCGGGACTGGTGGACGCACCGACCTATCTGGATGTGCTGTCCGAGCAGGCCACACGCCTGCAACGCACGCCCGGCCGTCATGTGCACTCGCTGGCCGAATCCAGCTTCGAAACCTGGATCAAGTACTACCAGCCCGACGACAACACGCCCAATGCCACCGTCAGCTACTACATCAAGGGTGCCATCGCGGCGCTGTGCCTGGACCTGACGCTGCGCCTGAAATCCGGCAAGACCCTGGACGATGTGATGCGCGCGATGTGGCGCCGCTATGGCGCGACCGGCAAGGCCGTGCCGGAGGGCGGACTGGAAGCGATGGCGCAAAGCGTATCCGGCCTGGATCTCTCGGCGCAATTCGACGACTGGCTGCGCGGCACCGGAGACCTGCCCCTGAGCACCCTGCTGGCCGAGTTCGGCGTGGATGCGAAGCGCCGCGCCGCGGTGGCCGAGGCCGATCCCGGCGGCCGTACCGGCGGCACGCCGATGAACGTCTGGCTGGGCTGCAAACTGCGCCCCGGCACCACCAATGTGGGCTATGTGCTGACCGACGGACCGGCTGCCGCCGCCGGCCTGTCCGGTGGCGATCAGATCATGGCCGTCGACGGCCTGCGAGTGACCGCGACCAACTGGTCGAGCATCCTCGCGTCGCTGTGGGCCGACGAGCCGGTCACCGTGCACTATTTCCGCGGAGACGAGCTCATGAGCACCGCGCTCAAGCCGGTGCTGCCGCCCCAGGACACCTGGACCATCGCCCTCGCGCCCACGCCCGGCGAAGCCGCGCTGGCACGCCGCAAGACCTGGCTCGGTCTGTAGGCTGCGCTCGTCATGATCGAACTGCTCGTGAAGGTCGCGCTGGCCTACCTGCTCGGCACCGCGATGGGCGGTCTGATCATCGCCCGACTGCGCGGGGTGGACCTGCGCGGCAGCGGCTCCGGTAACGTCGGCGCCACCAACGCCCTGCGCACCCAGGGCAGGTGGTTCGCTCTCGGCGTGTTGTTGATCGACATGGCCAAGGGCATCGCTGCGGTCACGCTGATTCCGGCGCTGATCTGGCCGTTCCCGCAACCGATCGTGCTGCCCAATGACTGGACCGCCTACCTGTGCGGCGTGGCCGTCTCGCTGGGCCACATCTACCCGGTATGGACCGGCTTCAGGGGCGGCAAGGGCGTGGCCACGCTGGCCGGCGTGTTCGTCGCGCTGATGCCGCAGGCCTTCGTCTGGATGCTGGCCGGATTCGCCCTCACCATCCTGCTCAGCGGTTACGTCAGCCTGGCCAGCATGCTGTGCGGCGTGATCGCCATCGTCCATGTGCTGTTCGAGGATGCCAGCATCCTCAGTGCACGCGGCCTGTTCGCGATCCTGATGACACTGCTGATCGTGTTCACCCACCGGCTCAATCTGCGGCGACTGATCGCGGGCAACGAAAACCGCTTCGAAAAAGCCATGCTGCTGCGCCGATGGCCAAGACGCTGAGTCACGACGAATTGCTGCCGCTGGTCGACGCCCTCGCCGACGGCCAGTGGCATTCCGGTGAAGGTCTGGCGCAAGCCGCCGGCGTCAGCCGTGCCGCGCTGGCCAAACGTGTCGGCAAGCTCGCGGACTGGGGGCTGGTCGTGAAGACACAGCCAGGACGTGGCTATCGGCTCGGTACACCGCTGGAACGCCTGTCGCTGCAAGGCATCATCGACATGCTGCCCGGGCACTGGCAGCGGGCGGCCGCCGTGCAGGTGCTGACCATCACCGACTCGACCAATAGCCGGCTTCTCGAATCCAGCACAGCGAATGACCCGCAAGCCGCCTTTGCCGAACTGCAGACCGCCGGCCGCGGCCGGCTCGGGCGCGCCTGGCGCTCCCCGTTCGGCGCCAACCTGTATCTGTCCGTGGCCTGGAGTTTCCCGGCCTGGCCGGAACGGCTCACCACCTTGCCGCTCGCCATCGGCACCGCGCTGGCCAACTGGCTGCACGGCATCGGCGTTCACGACATCGCCGTCAAATGGCCGAACGATCTGTGGATCGCGCGCCGCAAGCTCGCCGGCATCCTCATCGAAACGCGCGGCGAAGCCGGCGGCGGTTGCCGCGTGGTCGTCGGCGTGGGCCTCAACCTCGCCATGCGCGGCGATCAGGCGCAAGGCATCGACCAGCCCTGGATCGCCCTGTCCGAAGCGCTGCCCGAAATGCCGCCGCGCAACGCCCTCGCCGCCTCATTGCTGGTGGCCCTGCTGCAGACCTTGGAGATGTTCCAGAACGAAGGCTTCGCCCCGTTCCGAGAGCACTTCCTGCGCTACGACGCCACGCGCGACGCGGCCGTTAACGTGAATTGCGACCCACCGATCAGTGGCATCGCCCGTGGCGTCGACGCTGCGGGCGCACTGATCGTGGACACCCCGCAGGGCCAGCACAAGATCATGGCCGGGGATGTCAGCCTGAGACTCGCATGACCCTGCTCGTCGACCTCGGCAACACCCGCCTCAAGCTCGCGCAATGCGCCGGCTCAGGGGGACTCTCAGAGATTCACGCCATCGCCCATCACGGCGATCCCGCCCGCGCCTTCGCCGCACTGGGCGCGCCAGCCGGGATGCCCGCGAGAATCGCCAGCGTGTTCGAGCAGGCCGCCAACGAGCGCTTCGCCGAAGCGATTCGCACGCAGCATCCGCAAATTCATTTCGTCCGCAGCGAAGCCAGCCGCAACGGCCTGCGCAATGCCTACGCCGAACCACATCGCCTGGGTGTGGACCGCTGGCTGGCGATGCTCGCGCTCTGGACCGACACGCGCGGCGCCTGCTGCATCGTCAGCGCCGGAACGGCGTTGACGATCGATCTCGTCGATTCCACTGGTCAACATCTCGGCGGCTATATCGCGCCCGGCCTCATCACCCAGCAACAGGCCGTGCTCGGCGCCACCCGCTTCGAACACCGTGACACCACCGCGCCCTACCGCAATGAGCCCGGCCGCGATACCGAAGGCTGCGTGCGTGAAGCCGCGCTGGCCGCCGCGCTGGGACTGATCGAACACACCACGCGCAGCTTCGAAGGCCAGCGCGTCCTCATCGGCGGTGACGCCGACACCCTGCGCCCGCATCTGAATGCCGATTGGCAGACCCGCCCCGACCTTGTCCTGCGCGGTCTCGCTGCCGTCGACATCGAGCCTTGACGCCGCCCCCTCCCCCCGGTCTAATACGCGACCCCGCGCCCGCACCACTGCGGGCCTTTTGTCGCCCGATGGCCGGGTAGCTCAGTCGGTAGAGCAGGGGATTGAAAATCCCCGTGTCGGCGGTTCGATTCCGTCCCCGGCCACCATGTTTTTATATAATTAAATCAATCATTTAGCCTTTCCGATCCAACGAAGCGCTGCCAGCGTCCATGATCGCGGGTCTTGGGTGCTTCGCTTCGAGCACGCGCCGAGTGCTGTTTCCCCGGCATGCACGCAGGCGAGGAACCCGTGGTCGGACGTGCGATCGCTGCCGAGGTCGTTTTTGATCGCCTTGATGAAGTTCTCGTCCTGGCCCCGCGCGCAATACAAATCCCGGTACAGCAATTCTGGTGCCGGATCGGTGAGCGAGGTCACGACGAAGCGCGGGTTATCGCCCAGGCTCGTGACCTCGGCCTTGAATACCACTCGCCCCGCGCGCGACCAGGAGCCGGCCTGGTAGTCGACATCCTCGTACAGACGCATCGCGGCTGACGTAGGAGGCATTCCGTCGATCCTGGATCGCCGACGCCAGCCGATCGATCAACCCGGCCTGCCGATCCGTGCCATGCAGCAACAGCGGGCCGAACTCGGTGGACATCGCGCCGCCATCGAAATCGGCGCGCACCGTAAAGCCGGCGATGGAGGGAAAACGCAGCTGGGTCGGGGTAAACTGATTCACGGGCGGGGTCTCGCCCATGCTTCGTCCGAAGCATTATTGAATAATTCCAATTATATCAAGATGATATAATAGATTCACCCGCTTTTACGAAAAATTCGGGCCAACGGCCATACCGCGAGCGACACCCTGCACAATGAATCGCTTGCGGCACGGCCGTTCCCCTCACCCACCGCTCGCAAGCGGGCGGGGGTAAGTCGGCATCACGCCATGCGTGATTCACGTTGAAGATCAGGAAAGCCCAGCAAACATGGCAACGATCGGACCGATCATGGCGGACGTCGGCGGGCTCGCGTTGAGCGATGAGGACCGCGATGTGCTCAGGCATCCGCTGATCGGCGGCGTGATCCTGTTCGCGCGCAACTACAGTGATGCAGAGCAGTTGCGCGCCTTGTGCAATGAGCTGCTGGCGCTCAAGCGTCCGCGTCTGTTGCTGGCGGTCGACCATGAGGGCGGTCGCATTCAGCGCTTTCGCGTGGGATTTTCGCGCGTGCCGAGCATGCGCAGCCTTGGAAAGCTCTGGGACGAAAGCTCGGTGCGCGCGCTCCACGCGGCGCAGGCGCACGGCGCCACGATCGCCCGCGAATTGACTGCATTCGGCATCGACCTGAGTTTCGCACCGGTGCTGGATCTCGATCACGGCGTCAGCACGGTGATCGGCGACCGCGCTTTCGACGAAGATCCGCGCCGTGTGATTTCCCTGGCGCGGGCGTTCATCGCCGGCATGGCCGAGTACGGAATGTCCGCCACCGGCAAGCACTTTCCGGGGCATGGCGCGATCGCCGCCGATTCGCATCTGGAACTGCCGGTGGATCGGCGCGCGATGGAGCAGATCGAGTCCCGCGACCTGGTGCCGTTCAGGGCCCTGATCAACGACGGCATCGCCTCGTTGATGATGGCGCACGTGCGTTATTCGGCCGTCGACGAAACGCCGGCCAGCCTGTCGCGAAAGTGGATACGCAACTATCTGCGGCGCAAGCTCGGTTACCAGGGCGCGGTGTTCTGCGACGATCTCTCGATGAAAGGCGCGGCCGTGGTCGGCGACGCCGTGGCGCGCTGCGAGATGGCGCTGGACGCTGGCTGCGACATGCTGCCGGTCTGCAACGACCGTGAAGCGGTGGTCCAGGTGCTGGATGCCCTGCCGGTCAAATCGCGGCCGGCGGCGAGCCGCCGGCTGGCTGCGGTCTATCGGCGCGAGGGCGCCCACGGGTAGACTTCCGGCTCCTTCGACTGAACCCGCACTCAGCATGTCCGAACTGCTCGACGAGGTGCGACAGATTCGCGCCCAGGCCGATTGTCTGCACGATGAGGCGGCCGTCAATGCTGCCTACGACCGCCTGGCAGGCCGGCTCACGGCGGAATACGCCACGCTCAATCCGATCCTGATCTGCGTCATGGTGGGGGGGCTGGTCACGACCGCGGAAGTCAGCCGGCGTCTCGACTTTCCGTTCGAGATCGACTATCTGCATGCCTCGCGCTATCGCGGCAAGACCTCCGGTGGCGAACTGGTGTGGAAGGTCAGCCCGACACTGCCGCTGAAGGGACGGCACGTCGTGATCGTCGACGACATACTCGACGAGGGTCATACCCTCGCCGAAGTCCAGGGCGCGCTGCGCGCGCAGCTGCCGGAGTCGCTCAAGACCCTGGTGCTGGTCGACAAGACCCATTCGCGGCGCGCGCCTGGTGTCAGCGCAGAGTTCGTCGGTCTAGAAGTGGCGGATCGCTACGTGTTCGGCGCCGGCATGGACTACAAGAGCTATTGGCGCCAGTTGCCCGGCATCTACGCCGTCGCCGAATCGAACGACGCGCCGGAGTGAGCGCGGGATGATCGCCGTAATCGGTGGTACCGGCATGAACCAATGGCCCGGTCTCTTGATCGACGAGAGTCGCGGTATCGATACCCCCTACGGCACGCCATCGGGCCCCCTGCATCTGGGGCGCTGGAACGATCAGCCGCTGATTTTCTTTGCGCGCCACGGCGAGGGCCACAAGATCCCGCCGCATGCCATCAACTATCGCGCCAATCTGTGGGCGCTGTATTCGGTCGGCGTGCGCAGCGTGATTTCGATTTCCGCCGTTGGTGGCATTCACGAGTCCATGGGCCCGGCGCAGCTCGCGGTGCCCGACGACCTCATCGACTACAGCTGGGGGCGCAAGCACAGCTATTCCGACGGTCCGCCGGATGCTTTGAAGCATGTAGAGTTTTCCGACCCGTATACGCCGCGACTGCGCGCCATTCTGCTGCGGGCTGCGGCCGATGCCGGTATCGAGCTTATGGACGGCGGGGTGATGGCGGTGACGCAGGGGCCGCGCCTTGAAACACCGGCCGAGGTGCGCCGTCTGCGTCGCGATGGCTGCGACATGATCGGCATGACCGGCATGCCGGAAGCGGGACTCGCGCGTGAACTCGGTCTCGAATACGCCAGTCTCGCGGTATCGGTGAACTGGGCGGCTGGTCTGGATGAAGGCGAGATTCACGCTCAGATTGAACAGTCCGTCACACATGGAATGGCGCGCGTGCGTCAAATTCTGGCTTTGGCACTGCCGGTCCTGTCGGCCGAGGCGCCATAGGGGCAGCCTGGCTGCTTGTCGATAGCCGAGCGAACTCGGGTGCGGGGTTGACAAGAGTTTGGTGCGATCGGCTTGTATAGCGACAATGCGTCACGTTCGTGGGGGCCGAAAATGCCGGAAACATTCGGTGCATAGTCGGATTTGGGGATTTCATCTGCAGTCTCCGCTTGGTTAGGCTGCGGTGGTGAGTATTTTCTTGAACAATGGTTCGACAGCGCCGATGCGCGAATGGGTGCGGCTGGCCGACGCGCCAATGGTGTTGCTTGCCGACGACACGACCGTGCTGCAGGCCAGCGCATCCGTCGGCGATCTGTTGCAACTGCCACCTGGCGGCTTGATGGACCGCCGGTTTTCCGATGTGGTGGCACCCTCCCGGCTCCAGCACTTCGCCCAGGTCTGGAATGCACTTGATGACGGCAAAGCGGTCGAGTGCGATCTTTCGCTGATGCGTGGCAAGGCCGAAAAGCCGGTGCGGCTTCGTCTGACGCGCATCGGCAATGGCGAAACCATCGTCGAAATTCGCAAGCCGCATTTCCAGGCCGCTGCCAGCCGGCAACTGGCGGCGGCCATGCGCGCCATCAGCGACGGCATGCTGGTGGTCGACGCCCAGGCGGATATCGTGGAGCTGATGCCGCCGGCCGAGCGACTGCTCGGCTGGTCGCGGCAGGAGGCGCTGGGGCGTCCTCACGATCAGGTTCTGAGGCTGATGACGGCGGACGGCGAGCCTCTGGAAAGTCCGATTCTGTGGGCATTGAGCGAGCGCTCTGCAAGGCACGTCACCGAAGATTGCGTCATCCTGGCCCGCGACGGCCGGAAACTGATCGCACGATTGACGATCGCCTGCGTGTTCGGCAATGACGGGGTCGAGGGCGCGATGTGTGCGATTACCGACCTGACCGACCAGACACTATTGTCCGACGAACTCGACTATCGCGCTTCTCACGATTCGCTGACCGGCCTGCTGAACCGCGAGGAGTTCGAGCGGCGGGTGAAGCAGGCAGCCCGTGAGGTACAGGCCTCGCGGGCACGCTATGTGGTCTGCTTCATCGATCTGGATCAGTTCAAGATCATCAACGACACGCTGGGGCACGCGGCGGGCGACGAGTTGCTGCGGCAGGTCAGCGCGATCCTGCGCGGACAGCTGCGCCTGACCGATGTGTTGGCCCGTCTCGGCGGCGACGAATATGGCGTCCTGCTGCGGCACTGCGACCTGCAGCGTGCACGCACCGTCGTCGACGAACTGCTCGGCAGCATCCGCGCCTTCCGCTTCGCCTGGGGCGAGCAGACCCTTTCGATCACCTGCAGCATCGGCGTCTCGGTATTGGCGGCCGGCGAGAGCGCGGTGTCGTTCACCCTGTCGCAGGTCGATTCGGCGTGCTTTGCGGCCAAGGAGGCGGGGCGTGACCGCGCGCGATTTGCCGGTGACAGCGACGAGGTGGAGCAACGCTACACCGAGATGGACATGGTGGGCCGGATCGCCAGCTCGCTGGAGCAGGACCGCTTCATGCTGATGGCCGAGGATGTGGTCAGCGTCAGCGATCCGACGCGGGTCGTCTACCGTGAGCTGTTGGTGCGCCTGCGGGGTGAAGACGGCAAGCTGGTGCCGCCTTCCCGGTTCATCCCGCCCGCCGAGCATTACTTTCTGATGAGTTCGATCGACCGTTGGGTCCTGCGCACGACCTTGGACGGGCTCGCGGCACGCGAGGACGACGGCATCATCTATGCCTTGAATGTCTCCGGTCAGTCCATCGGTGATGAGAAATTTCTCGAATTCGCCGGTGCCGCGATCCGCTCCAGCGGGATCGATCCGCGGCGCCTGTGCATGGAGATCACCGAGACCGCAGCGGTGTCACGCCTCACCGATGCCGTGCACTTCATCCGTGAGCTTTCGAATCTCGGTGTGCATTTCGCGCTCGATGATTTCGGCGCGGGCATGGCCTCGTTCTCCTACCTCAAGAATCTGCCGGTGGACTTCCTCAAGATCGACGGCAGCTTCGTGCGCTCGGTCGATGAAAGCCGGGTCGATCGCGGCATGGTCGAGGCGATCAACCGAATCGGGCACGAAATGAATCTCAAGGTGATCGCCGAGCACGTCGAGCATGAAGGTGTGCTCGAGATTCTGAAGCACATCGGCGTCGACTACGCGCAAGGCTGGTTCGTCGCACCCAGCGCGCCATTCTAGCCAGCACCGGCGCGGTCCACGCGCAGCGCGTGCGGCGGCAACAGGCTCTAAACTGTCGGCATGTCGAATGTTCGCGTGCTGTTGTCCGCTGTTCTGCTTCTGGGTGCCGCCCAGGCGCAGGCCGGCGTGCTGGTCTACGATTCGGCGGGTGTCGATGTCGAACGCATCCGTGGCGAGCAGCGCGAGCCGCTGACCGCCAGCACCGACATCAAGAGCGGTGATGCCCTGAGCCTGGGCCCGCAGTCGCGCGCCCGATTGGAGTTCGCCCGCCACGGTTTCATCGATCTCGGATCCGATGCGCTGGTGCTGTTCGACCGGCTGCCGTTCGCCAGCTACGACGACGACCTGCGCACCGTGTTCCGCCTGCGTCAGGGCTATCTTCGAGTGGTCTGGAAGCATCCGCAGATTTCCACCAGCTGGCCGATTTACATCTACATGGGCGATCAGCGGCTGACGCTCGGCAGCGGCGAATACTTCTTCGAGAACCTCAACGGTCGGCAGGTGGTCTGCGTGGCCAGCGGCCAAGCCAAGGTGACCGAAGGCGAGGTCTACGACACCCTGGTGCCGCAGGCCTGCTACCGGCTCAACAAGGGTCTGCAGCCGGTCCGTATCCTGCGCGACAGCGACGACTGGGTGGCAATGCGCACCGCCTTCGGCGTGGTCGGCCTGCCCGGCGTGCAGGTGGCTTCGGCGCCAGCAGTTCAGGCCCCGGAGCCGCGGCGGGCCGAGCCGCAGGCAGGCGCCCGTTCCGGGCCCGTGGTGTCGGCGCCCGAGCGATCACCGAGTCCGGCGGCGCAGGCTGCGCCGCCAGGGACTGCGCCGATCGTCGCGCCGCCGCGTCGGCAGCCGGCTCCAGCAGCGGCTACCGCGCCGGCTCCGCCCAATCCTGCGCCGGTGGCGACGAATTCCGGCGGTCCCTGGGCGCTGAGCGTCATCGCGTTTCGTGACCGCGAAAAGTCCGAAGCCCAGGCCGTTCGTTTGCGCGGCGGAGGCTATCCGGCAGAGGTGCGCGCCGCCGAGGTCAAGGGCGCGCTGTGGTACCGCGTGATCGTGCCGGGTTTCGCCTCGGCCGAGCAGGCGAAACGTCTGTCGGCCGAGGTCGAACAGCGTTTCGGCTTCAAGAACACCTGGCCGGTCCGGCGCGGCGGCTGACACCGGCCAGTTCGGCGGCTACGGCGCATCGAGTCGGTGAATCCGCCCATGGCTGCTGGCGGCCAGCGGTGAGGCCGTCGCCAACCAGTCCAGCATCGCATCCAGATCCGAGCCGGCGACGGTCACGTCGGCGCCTGCGGTCAGCATTTCGAAGCCATCGCCGCCGCCGGCCAGGAAATTGTTGACCGTGACGCGATACGACTGGTCCGGCTCGATCGTGTTTCCGTCGAGGCTGATGCTGTCCGCATCGATGCGCTGACCGATGGGGCGGCGCCCGTCCCAGGCATAGCTGAATCCCGCTGAAACCTGCAGCAGCGCGCTTTCGGCGCCGAGGTTCCACTGCGATTCCAGCAGCCGATGAATCTGTGCGCCGCTGAGCGTCATCGTCACCAGATTGTTGCCGAACGGCTGCGCGGTGAACACCTCGCCCCAGGTGATGGGGGTGCCCTGCGCGCTGTACGGGCCATAGCCGAGGTCGGCGCGGATGCCGCCGGGATTCATCAACGCGATCTGAGCGCCCTGCATGCGCGTGGCCGCCAGTTGCGCATCGGCGATCACATCACCCAGGGCGCTCTCACCGTGTGCATTCACCTGCCGCGAAACCATGCCGTCCGCGCGTCCGACCACGCGATTCGCCAGTGGCGCGGCCAGGGCCTCGTACTGCGCGGCGATGGCGGTGACCACCGGGTCCGGCGTGAACGCCGGCCACTGTGGCGCCTCGGGCACCGGCTGGTTGATCACCGGCAGATTGCGGGCGCTGGCGCTGATCACCTCGCCGCTGGCGCGATCCACGAGCAGATCGATGTCGCTGATAACGCGGCCGTACGACGCGGCGCTGGTCAGCAGGCGGCCATCGACCCGGCAGTTGTAGGCCTGATGCGTGTGGCCGCTGATGACCACGTCGATCGCCGGATCGAGCCGTTGCAGGATGCCCACCGCCGGACCGGACAGGCCTTCGCAGGCATCGAAGCCGCCCTGCTTGTAGCCGCCCTCGTGCAGCAGCAGCACGATCGCCTCCACCCCTTGAGCGCGGATCTCCGGGACCAGCGCATTGGCGGTGTCGGCTTCGTCGTGAAATTCGAGGCCGGCGATCCCGCTGGCGGTCACCATGGCCGGTGTGCCTTTCAATACCTCGCCGATGAACGCCACGCCGATCGAGCGGCCGTCCACCTGAAAGCGCTTGATCAGGTAGGGCGGGAAGGCCGGCGTGTCCGATGCCTGTTCGGTCACATTCGCACCGAGATAGCGGAAACGGGCACCGGTGAACGGACCCTTGACACAGGATTCGGTGCCCGGCGCGCCGGGTCCGCCGCAGCCGCCGTTCTGGAGGCGGCGAAGCTCGTCGATGCCCTGGTCGAACTCGTGATTGCCGACGGCGCTGTATTCCAGCCCGAGCGCGTTGAGCGCCTCGATGCTCGGTTCCTGGCGAAACAGTGCCGCCGTCGGCGGTGAGGCGCTGATCAGATCGCCGGCGGCCACCACCACGTTCAACGGGTTCTGCGCCCTGAGTTCGGAAACGGCGCCGGCGAGATAGGCGACCCCGCCGGTCGGCAGCCTCAGCGTGGCCGAGGCATCGGCGGGGTCCGGAACTTCCAGCCCGCGGCCCGGCGGTGCCAGGTTGCCGTGAAAATCGTTGAACGCGATCAGCTTGATCGTTGCGGTCTGCGTCGGCGCGGGCGGCGTACTCGCGCAGGCGGCGAGCAGCAAGGTCGCAAACGCGGTGAAGACGAGACCGGCGCGGTACGGCAGGAGGGTGGACGGGTTCAAGGGCAGGCTCCGATGACTGAAAGACGATGGGAGCAGGTTCGAGGCTCCCGGTTTCAACTTCGAGACGGATCGGTGTCCGAATCGACACGGACGCCGAGCTGCCCGTCGACCAGACTCAGGCGCAACACGTCTCCGGCCCGAACGGCCCGCACGGAACGCACCACCTGACCCTGCGCGTTGCTGAGGATCGCATAGCCCCGTTCCAGCACCGCCTTCGGATTCACCGCCAGCAGCAAGGCTTCGGCGCGTGCACGTCGTTGTTCGGCCTGCGCAAGGTTTCGCTGCTGTGCCCCATGCAAGGCCAGTTGCAGGGATTCGAGCTCGCGCAGGGCCAGTCGCAGGCGCCGCTGCGGCGTTGCGGCGCGCAGCCGTGCCGAGGCGTTGCCGAGCCGCTCCGTGGCCCGCGCACGTCTACGCGTGAAGGCTGCGATCAGCCGCGCCTCCAGCTCGTCCAGCCGCTGTTCGTTCTGTTGCAGGCGCCGCTGCGGATGCGCACGGTCCAGCCGGGCCCGCAGCGCCTCCAGCCGTTCGCCGGCGGCACGGCGCAGCACCGAATGACGCTGCGACAGCGCGGTCTGCGCCTGCTGCACGCGGCTCAGCCAGTCCGCCACGCTCGGTGTCGCCAGCTCGGCGGCGGCGGTCGGCGTGGGTGCGCGCAGATCGGCGGCAAAATCCGCGATCGTGGTGTCGATTTCGTGGCCGACGCCACAGATCACCGGTACCGCACAGGCGCGGACCGCGCGTGCCACCGCTTCCTCATTGAACGACCACAGGTCTTCCAGGGAGCCGCCGCCGCGCACCAGCAGCACCACGTCCACCGCCACGCGGCGCGGCAATTGTTGCAAGGCCTTGACGATGGCAGGCGCGGCGGCTGCGCCCTGCACCGCCACTGGATACAAGACAAGCTCGGCCAGCGGGAAGCGGCGCTGCAATGTGCTCAATACATCGTGAACGGCGGCGCCGCTGGCCGAGGTGATCAGGCCGATGCGGCGCGGCACGGTGGGAATCGGGCGTTTCAGGCCGGCATCGAACAGTCCCTCGTCCGCCAGGCGCCGCTTGAGCGCTTCGAATTCGCGCAGCAGCGCGCCAGTGCCGGCCGGCTCCATGTGTTCGACGATCATCTGCAGATCGCCGCGTGCCGCGTACAGACCGATCTGACCGCGGATCAGAACCTCGTCGCCCTCCTTGGGTTTGGGCAGCACCAAGCGGTTGGCGCCGCGGAACATGGCGCAGCGCAACTGGGCGCCCGAGTCCTTGAGGGTGAAATACCAATGACCGGAGGCCGGGCGCGAGAAATTGGACAGCTCGCCCTGGACCCACAACCGCGGCAGGTTGGCATCCAGCAGCTGCCGCAGCAGTTCCGACAGTTCGGAAACGCTGTAGACGGTGCGCAGCGGCGCGCCGGTGGGGGAACGGTCGGCGAGATCCATGGGCGAGTCGGGGAGAATGCTTTTATACTATCGCATGGTAGATAAACCTTTCCCCCAGAACTCCCCGCAGAACCGTCTCTCGATGCGCATTCAGCACGAAGCCCTCACTTTCGACGACGTGCTGCTGCTCCCCGCCTATTCGGACGTGTTGCCGCGCCAGGTTGACACCAGCACGCAACTGACCCGCACGATCCGTCTGAACATTCCCCTGCTTTCGGCCGCGATGGATACGGTCACCGAAGCCAAGCTGGCGATCGCGCTGGCGCAGGAAGGCGGGCTCGGCATCGTCCACAAGAACATGACGGCGGCGCAGCAGGCGGCGGAAGTGCGTCAGGTCAAGAAGTACGAATCCGGCGTGATCGTCGATCCGATCTGCGTGCCGCCGAACATGACCATCGGCGAAGTCCTCAAGCTCACGCGCGACCACCGCATTTCCGGCGTGCCGGTGGTCGATGGCGACCAGCTGGTCGGCATCGTCACCAGTCGCGACCTGCGTTTCGAATCGCGCTACGGCGAGCCGGTGTCGATCGTGATGACGCCCAAGGACAGGTTGGTGACGGTGCACGAAGGCGCCAGCCGCGAGGAAGTCGTCACCAAGCTGCATCGGCACCGGATCGAGAAAGTGCTGGTGGTCAACGATCATTTCGCGCTGCGCGGCATGATCACCGTCAAGGACATCCAGAAGTCCAGCGACTTTCCGCGCGCCTGCAAGGACGAAAAGGGCAGTCTGCGCGTCGGCGCCGCCGTCGGCACCGGGCCGGAGACCGAGGAACGCATCGCGGCGCTGGTCGAAGCCGGCGTCGACGTGGTGGTGGTCGATACCGCGCACGGCCACTCCAAGGGCGTGCTCGACCGCGTCGCCTGGGTCAAGAAACACTATCCGGACCTGCAGCTCATCGGCGGCAACATTGCCACGCCGGAAGGCGCGCTGGCGCTGGTCGAAGCCGGCGCCGATGCGGTCAAGGTTGGCATCGGTCCGGGGTCGATCTGCACCACGCGCGTGGTCGCCGGGGTTGGCGTGCCGCAGATCAGCGCCGTCATGGGCGTGGCCGAAGCGCTCGCGGGCCTGGGCGTGCCGCTGATTTCCGATGGCGGCATCCGCTATTCGGGCGATTTTTCCAAGGCCCTGGCCGCCGGCGCCAATGCGGTGATGATCGGCTCCATGTTCGCCGGCACCGAAGAATCGCCGGGCGAGGTCGATCTTTATCAGGGGCGCTCCTACAAGTCCTATCGCGGCATGGGTTCGCTGGGTGCGATGTCGCAGACCAGCGGCTCCAGGGACCGCTATTTCCAGGACACCACCACCGAAGTCGAAAAACTGGTGCCGGAGGGCATCGAAGGCCGCGTGCCGTACAAGGGCCCGATGGCGTCGATCGTCCATCAGCTGATCGGCGGCCTGCGCGCCTCCATGGGTTACACCGGCTGCAAGAGCATCGACGAACTGCGTACCAAGACCCGCTTCAACACGATCACCGCGGCGGGCATCAAGGAATCGCATGTGCACGACGTGACCATCATCAAGGAAGCGCCGAACTACCGCGTCGAATGACGCCAGCCTCCCACCACACGATCGCCGGGAACCCGTAGATGGCGGATATTCATGCTGACCGAATCCTGATTCTCGACTTCGGCAGTCAGTACACCCAGTTGATCGCCCGCCGCGTGCGCGAACTCGGCGTCTATTGCGAGCTGCACCCCTGGGACATGGACGAAGCGGACATCCGCGCCTTCGGTCCCAGGGGCATCATCCTGTCCGGCGGCCCGGAATCGGTCACGGCCGAGAATTCGCCGCGCGCCGCGATGGTGGTCTACGAACTCGGCGTGCCAGTGTTCGGCATCTGTTACGGCATGCAGACCATGGCCGTGCAACTGGGCGGCGTGGTCGTAGGCTCCGAAACCCGCGAATTTGGCTACGCCGAAGTCCGCGCGCGCGGCCACAGCAAGCTGTTCCGGGACATCGAGGACCGCGTCAACGCCAAGGGCCACGGTCTGCTCGACGTGTGGATGAGCCACGGCGACCACGTGGTGCAACTCCCGCAAGGCTTCTTCGCCTGCGGCCAGACGCGGGACGTCCCGCTGGCCGCGATGGCCGACGACGAACGTCGCTACTACGGCGTGCAGTTCCATCCCGAGGTCACCCACACCGCCCAGGGCGCGCGCATCCTGTCGCGCTTCGTGCACGACCTGTGCGGCTGCGGATCGAGCTGGACGCCCGGCAAGATCATCGACGACGCCATCGCGCGCGTGCGCGAGGAAGTCGGCGGCGGCAAGGTCCTGCTGGGCCTGTCCGGCGGCGTCGATTCCTCCGTGGTCGCCGCCCTGCTGCACAAGGCCATCGGCGATCAGCTCACCTGCGTGTTCGTGGACCACGGCCTGCTGCGCCTGGACGAAGGCGACCAGGTCATGCGCGTGTTCGCGCAGCACCTCGGCGTCAAGGTCATCCGCGTCAATGCCGAACAACGCTTCATGCAGGCCCTGGCCGGCGTGGATGACCCCGAAGCCAAGCGCAAGATCATCGGCGGCCTGTTCATCGACGTGTTCGACGAGGAAGCGACCACGCTCACGGACGTGGATTACCTGGCTCAGGGCACCATCTACCCGGACGTGATCGAATCCGCCGGCAGCAAGACCGGCAAGGCCCACGTCATCAAGAGCCATCACAACGTCGGCGGCCTGCCGGCGCACATGAAGCTCAAGCTGGTGGAGCCGCTGCGCGAACTGTTCAAGGACGAGGTGCGCAAGATCGGCGTGGAACTCGGCCTGCCGCGCGAGATGGTCTACCGCCACCCGTTCCCCGGCCCCGGTCTGGGTGTACGCATCCTCGGCGTCGTCACCCAGGACGCCGCCAACAAACTGCGCAAGGCCGACGCCATCTTCATCGAGGAACTGCGCAAGGCCGGACTGTACGACGAGGTCAGCCAGGCCTTCGCCGTGTTCCTGCCGGTCAAGAGCGTCGGCGTCATGGGCGACGGCCGCCGCCACGAACCCGTGATCGCCCTGCGCGCCGTCGAAACCATCGACTTCATGACCGCCCGCTGGGCGCATCTGCCGTACGAACTCCTGGACGTCTGCGCCCGCCGCATCGTCAACGAAGTCAACGGCACCTCCCGCGTCGTCTATGACATCTCCGGAAAGCCACCGGCTACGATC